>NZ_JAUZVW010000029.1:0-9045 GCF_033441575.1 Flagellimonas baculiformis | reverse complement strand
ATTCTAAAAATCGAATCCAATAGAAAAAAATTATCCTAAAAAAGTTGCTCCTATCATAGGATACATAAAGCCGTTCCCCTGTCACTTTTTATTCCGTTTCCTTGCCACTCCAAAAATTTGTCTTCCGCTTGGTTTCCGCTCAAATATTGTTTAACCAAAATCCAAAGATCATGGAAGCACAAACAAAGAAGAGAGCGACACGTAAAGCAGGTAACAACCAAGGTTCAAAGTCGGAACAAACCAAAACTGTGGAGAAGGTGGAAAACGTTCCACAGATCCAGTTGTTGGGAATCGATTCGGTTTTCCCGGACCCAGACCAACCCCGAAAAACCTTTGATGAGCAAAGTCTCAATCATTTGGAACAGAGCATTGCCGAACATGGGGTGCTGCAGCCGATCACCGTACGAAAATCCGACGAAGGTTTTATCATCGTCATGGGTGAGCGAAGGTATCGTGCCAGTAAATTGGCAGGATTGACCACTATCCCTGCCATGGTAAGGGACTATAGGGACACTGAGATTCTGGAGGTCCAGATCATCGAGAACCTACAGCGCAAGGATGTGGAACCCACGGAGGAGGCCGAGGCCATCCAATTTTTGTTGGATCGTTACGAACCCGGGGAGATTGCAAAACGTCTGGGCCGATCTGAGAACTATATCCGGCAACGCATCAAGTTGGCAGGATTGATCGAGGGATTCAAGGCCTTTATCCGCAGTGGGGAAATGACCCTCTCCCTAGGGGTGGCCGTGGCCCTTTTTGAACCCGGAGAACAACTGATGCTGTTGGAAAGCCTAGAAGACGAATTCCAGGAACATAGGATCAAACGGATGATCGAAAGCCGCACCTTCGATCTGTCCAAAGCCCCTTTTGGGTTGTCGGATAAGACGTTGCTTCCCAAAGCCGGGGCTTGCCATACCTGTCCCTTCAATGCTGCCAATCAGGGCAATTTGTTCGGTGATGGGAAGATGGTCTGTACCCGGACCTCCTGTTTTGAGAACAAAAAGACCAAGACCTTTATGCAGCTATTGAAAAGCGTGAAAAAGGAAGGATTGAAACTGGTGCCCAACATCAACAAATACCGGGTGGACGAGGAACGCAACCAATGGGTCATGGCCCAAATGGAAAAGGAGGGCCTAGCGGTGCATTTGACCAATGGGCTGGACATTTTAAAGGAGCCCATAGAACCTACCATGAATCACATTAGGGAGGAGCACCGACACTATGAATATACCGAGGAAGAGTTGGGTGAATTCCTGAAAGAGGCCCTGGAATCCTTCACGGAGGAAAAGGAGGCATGGGACAAGGCCGTGGACCTTGGATTTGAAAAGGGTATCCTGCTGGAAACGGACACCTATTTGAGCCGGCCGGTATTTGTGAAGGTCAGGGAAGAAACCCATAGTGGAAGTTCAGGTACCAAGGCCTTGGAGCAACGCAAAATGTCCGAGTGTACCCCGGAGGAGCAGATCATCAAGATCAATACACGGGAATTGCGGAAAAAACAGATCGAGAACAACAACCAGTTCAAGGAAGTCGTGGACATGATACGTGAGACCGATTATATCAACCTGAAAAAGCCTTTGTCCACGGATGAAATGGTGGCCATTGCCATTTCCCTGTTCGAGAACAACATCGGGTATTATAGCCAAAGGGAACATTTTGGGGAATTCTTCGGCGAGGATTCCAAGTTATCCGATGGGGAACGGGTGGCCCGGTTCAAACAGGGTTTCAAAAAGGAGACCTTGTATAAACTGCTCCGGTTCCTGTTGACCCGACAGGTACACCTTGGGGAAAGCAACCACTCCAATGATTTGACCAACCGATCCTTTTATGTGGCAATGCAATCCTTTTACAAGGAGAAGATTTTGGGAATCGAAAAATCCTATACTGAAAAGCGTCAAAAACGGGAGGAACGGATCAAGGAAAGGGTGGCCAGTTTAGAACGGCAGGCCAAAATATTGGAGGGATAGGGCTTCCAAATGGTACAAAAGAAGGGTTCGGGAAAGCGAACCCTTTTTATTTTGGTCGAACCATGCCGGTGTCCTACCACAGATAGGGATTTGAATAGTTAGGGAACCCAAACTGGGTCAGGTTACCCATCAACCTTGGAAAATACTTTGGAATGAATCTTCAATTTCCTGGATTTCAGCATCTGTCAATTCCGCAAATTCCTTTTCCCTTCTTTTTTTGGACAATATACCTTCATTCTGGTTCAGAAACTTGATCAAAAGATCGACTTTGGTATCCGGTAAGGTCACACGGGCATTGATAAGGTTTGTCATCCGATCGTATTTTTCCAAATAGTCCAATTCTTCCGGTATGATCCTTTCAATGGTCTCTTCCACACAGGTATACAGGAATTCCGCTTGTTTGGTCAAATCAAAGTACCGGTATAGATCAATGGTTTCGTTCAGGATATCGATGTTATGGTCTTGTGTTTCCTCCCATTCGATCAAATCGACCCTTGGCGAGGAAAAATGCTCCAGAATATCCTGATATTCATCAATCCGTTCCAGAATGGCAGAGGATATGGGGAATATCATACCTCTCTTGGTATACCCCATCCGGGTAAGCAAATGGTGGATGATATAGCGATGTATCCTCCCGTTGCCATCGGATAGGGGATGGATAAAAACAAAGCCAAATGCGATGGTGGCCGCGGCCAATACAGGATTGTACCGAGACTTCTGCAACAGCTCGTTCGTGCCGAACAACCCTTGCATCAAAAGAGGAAGGTCCTTGGCCTTGGCAGAGATGTGGTCGGGCAAGGGGGAGAGGGTCTCCCTATCGTGCTCCCCAATAAAGCCTTCCCCGGTCCTGATGCCCATATGCCTCAGTTTTTTGTTGCCGATGACAATATGCTGTAACCGTTCGATCTCCTGTATGCCCAAAGGGGACTTGCCCGATTGGCCTATGGCTTTTCCCCAATTCCTTGCCCGCATGCTCGGGGGATGTTCCCCTTCTATGGCAAAGGATGCCTTCGAGTCCTTCAACAATAAAAAAGCAGCGGTCCTTCGAATAAGATCCTTGTCCCGTTTGCCCAATCCCTTTTCGATGGTTTCAGATAGGTCCTTGGCAATATACCCATCCAGTTTTGCCGTCCGTCGGATCATCGGGCAGTACCCCGGGACCCCGGGCAGGTTGTTCTTGACGCGATGCCGTGTGGAATTCTCGGGCTCGGCCGTATATTGTAGGTTGGGGTCCACCACCGTTACATAAGTGCCCTTGTTCAGGTTCGGTACGTCAAGGGTTATTCCGGTCAGCCATTCGTATAGAAACCACGCCCTTCTAGTGTATTGCCCCGTGGGCTCCTCTTCCAACATTTGGTGTATGATGGCATCCCCGGTCAACTCGAAAAACCTTTTGAGGAGATATAGGTCCAAGGGCTCGTATTTAAGGGCAAAGACCAAATGGCTTTTCAGGTCGTCCTTGGGTTTGTGCCTTATGGTGAACACTTGCCATTGGTCCGTATCGTAGCGTTGGTGCTTCTCCGTTGCCATGGCCAATATATCAGGCAGGGGAACCGCTACATCAAATTGATTCTCCATTGTGGCAATCAAAAGGGACTGACCTACCAAGAAACCTTCCTCAGGTAAGGTGCGGCCATGAAAAACCGTTATTTTCTGTGAAAAATCATTATTTTTCATATGATGACGTGAAATATAATGACAAATATACCATGAAAAACAATTACTTGGCGTGAAAAACGATGATTTTTATATATTTTTCATGAAATATAAGTACATCTGTCTGGGTTGACCGTTGAAGATCTTGCACTTCCGGGGCTAGCGAACCCTTAATGGGGGATATTCCCTGTCCGTACCCATGAACATGGTCAAAAGGAAAGGTCAATAGGGTATGGACACCTCTTCGTAGTCCACTTTTTCAATGATGCCCGGATAGTTGGAATCCACACTTCTACTATAGAGGTCCTTGGTGACGGGATAGGCTTCCAGATCACCTTCCCATAGATCGTCATCGATAAGATCTTGAACATCTGATTTATTGTTGCCGTTATGTAACCAAGCATCCAAGTTTTCATCATCAATGATGACGGGTCGCCTTTTCTTTTCATTGTGGATTTCCTCGAACATGGGGGTGGCGTCCTTGGTGAGTACGGCAAAGGTCCTCCGTCCATCGGCCGTGTTGGTATAGATGCCCGCTAGGTATATGGGGTCGCCGTTCTTTCTATGGAAATAAAACGGAACTTTAAAATCCTTTCCCTTGACTTTCACTTTCGTATTGTGTGGTTCGAAGAATCCGTCCACGGGAATGATACAGCGTTGGTGCTCCCAACAGTACCGGTACACGAAGTGGTCAAAGAGCTTTTCGGATTTGGCATTCAGTCCCCCAAAGGTTTTTGGGTTCTTGAAATACTCCGTGTAATTTTCCTGCTTTTCCTTTGGGGGCATGATGCCCCACATCGCAGGGAGCATATTGTAGGGCTCTTCCTGGCCCAAAGTCCACATCACAGGATGGCTCCAGCCGTTGGCGTGGAAATAAATGAGTTCCAGGTCGGTGTCCAGGTCACCGTACATGGCCTTGACAGAAAGGAGTTTTTCCAGCTCCTTCCGTTCCCGGGTCTGTCTGGTCGAGTAACACATGTTGAGGTTGAATTATGCCGTATTAAGATAGGCAAAATTGTTAAAGTTTTGAAACGGGTTGTTCCTTTCCGTACATTTGGATATTTTCCAAATTATAGGAATAAATCCAACATTTTATGAAACCCACCATTCTCCATATCGATCTGGATACCTTCTTCGTCTCCTGTGAACGACTACTGGACAGCCGTCTGATGAAGCGGCCCCTCTTGGTCGGTGGGTTGGGGGACAGAGGGGTGGTCGCGGCCTGTAGCTATGAGACCCGGCGTTTTGGGGTGCATTCAGGGATGCCCATGAAAGTGGCCCGGAGGTTGTGTCCGGAGGCCACTGTGATTAAGGGCAATGCAGGGACCTATATGAAGTTCTCGGACAATGTGACCGAGATTATCAAGGAGAGTGTCCCGGTCTTTGAAAAGGCCAGTGTGGACGAGTTCTATGCCGACCTTTCCGGGATGGACCGTTTCTTTGGCTGTTACAAATACGCCTCGGAAATTCGACAACGGATCTTGAGGGAAACGGGATTGCCTATTTCCTTTGGACTCTCCCAGAACAAGGTGGTCTCCAAAGTGGCCACCGGGGAGGCCAAGCCCAACAACCAGATGAAGATCGATCTTGGACTGGAGAAAGAGTTCCTGGCGCCTTTACACATTCGTAAACTGCCCTCCGTGGGGGAGAAAACCTATGGGCTTTTGTCCAATATGGGGGTGACTACCATACAGACCGTACAGCAACTGCCCTTGGAGATGCTGGAAAGCGCCTTTGGGTTGCATGGACGGACCATCTGGATGCGGGCCCAGGGGCTGGACAATTCCCCCTTGCTCCCGTTTCATGAACGGAAGTCCATTTCTACGGAACGTACCTATGGAAAGGATACCACCGATATGGTCAAACTGGAGACCACCTTGTTCGCCATGGCCGAGAACCTGGCCTACCAACTCCGAAGGGCCAATAAGATGACGGGCTGTGTGAGTGTGAAGATCCGGTACAGTGATTTCAAGACCTACACCAAGCAGAAACGGGTTCCCTATACTTCTGCGGACCATGTGTTGGTACCCTTGGTGAAGGAACTCTTTACCTCCCTTTATGACCGAAGGATGCTCATCCGACTCGTGGGTGTCAACTACAGTCATATCGTAGGGGGGCATTACCAGATCGACCTGTTCGCGGATGACGAAAAACTGCTCAACCTCTATCAGGCCATGGATCGTGTACGGAATCGATTTGGGGAATCCAGTTTGATGCGGGCCTCGGCCATGGGGGCCCATAGTATAGGAAGAGGCGGAAACCCCTTTGACGGACAACCACCCATCTTATTGGCCCATAGACAACAATAGCATGTACTTGAACTGCCATACCTATTATTCCTTGAACTACGGGGTGCTTTCCGAAACGGAGCTCTTGGAGTTGGCCTGTTCCCATGGGGTGGAAACCTTGGCCCTGACCGATATCAACAACAGTTCGGCAGGGATGAACTTTGTGCGACTGGCCCATGAGCAGGGAATACGTCCCATTCTGGGCATCGATTTTCGGAACGGGAACGTACAGGAGTTTGTGGGCCTGGCACAAAACAATGAAGGGTTTCGGGAGATCAATGCCTTTCTATCCGAACATTTGCATAAGGGAACATCCATTCCCTCCGTGGCTCCAATATTCGAACATGTCCATGTCATCTATCCCTTCGAGAAGATCCAGGAGGAGGAACGGACAGACTTCCGAGCTTATGAGTACATTGGGGTATCCGTCGAAGAGCTCCGGAAATTACGGTTCTCCCGGTACCGGGATTATACCGATAGATTGGTGTTGTTACAGCCCGTGAGCTTTCGTAACAAAAAGGATTTCAATACCCATCGGTTGCTTCGGGCCATAGGATTGAACACACTGTTGAGTAAACTTCCCCAGTCCGAGGAGGCCAGACCCTCTGATACCCTTCGGTCCATGGAGGAACTAAAAAAAGCCTTGGTTGATTTTCCGCATATCTGGGAGAATACGCAGCGGTTGATGGACTCCTGTACCATTGCCTTTGGGTTTGGAAGTGAGCGGGTTTCCCAGAACCAGTCCCGTTTTTTGGCGTCCAAGGCCTTGGATGTGGAGCGGTTGCGGGAACTGGCATTGGATGGGCTGCCTCGACGCTATGCCCATCCCACGGAAAAGGTCAAGGAGCGGATGTTCCGGGAACTGCGTACCATTCAGGAACTGGACTTCGTGTCCTATTTTTTGATCAACCATGATATCGTCTCCTATGCCAAGTCCAAAGGGTATCCCTATGTGGGTAGGGGAAGTGGGGCCAACAGTCTGGTGGCCTACCTAATTGGGATCACCGATGTGGATCCCATTGAACTGGACCTGTATTTTGAACGGTTCATCAATCCCTTTAGGGCCTCCCCTCCGGATTTTGACATTGATTTTTCCACCTGGGACCGGGACGATGTCACGGCCTATATTTTTGAACGTTTCGAGCATGTGGCCCTATTGGGAACCTACAACACCTTTAAATACCGGGCCGCTGTTCGGGAACTGGGCAAGGTGTTCGGTCTGCCCACCGAGGAAATCGATAAGCTCAGTGCAGGTCGGTATGAGCAAGGAAGCTTGGACGAACTGGCCCGATTGGTGCTGAAATACGCCACCTATATCCATGGGATGCCCAATTACATCAGTGTGCATTCCTCGGGGATCTTGATTCTGGACCGTTCCGAGCATTACTATTCGGCCACGACCCTGCCGCCCAAAGGGTTTCCGACGGTGCAGTTCGATATGATCATTGCCGAGGATGTAGGCCTGTTCAAGTTCGATATCCTTGGGCAACGGGGATTGGCCAAGATCAAGGAGGCGGTTGAGGTGATCAAGGACAACCGACCCGATGCCATGCTTTGGGACATCAAGAGCGTGGAGGCCATGAAACAGGATGCCAATATCAATCGGCTGTTGAGCCAAGGAAGGGCGATAGGGGCCTATTATGTGGAATCCCCAGCCATGCGGGGGCTGATGAAAAAGCTACGGACCCATGACTACTTGGGACTGGTGGCGGCCAGCTCCGTGATCCGTCCAGGGGTATCCTCCTCGGGGATGAAGGATGAATATATCCGCAGGGAGCGGGAACCGGAACGCCGCAAGGAGGCCAATCCCATCCTGTTGGAGATCATGCCGGAGACCCATGGGATCATGGTCTATCAAGAGGATGTGCTCAAGGTGGCCCATCTCTTTGCAGGACTCGACCTAGGGGAGGCCGATGTGTTGCGACGGGGGATGAGCGGAAAGTTCCGTTCCCGGGAGGAATTCCAAGCAGTGAAACTCAAGTTTTTTGAAAACTGCAAACAAAGGGGGCACGATGCTGCCTTGACCCAAATGGTCTGGGAACAGATCGAGAGTTTTGCGGGCTATGCCTTTGCCAAGGGACATTCCGCTTCCTATGCGGTGGAGAGCTACCAGAGCCTGTATCTGAAATGCTACTTTCCCCTGGAATTTATGGTAGCCGTGCTCAACAATGGGGGAGGGTTCTATGATACAGAGCTCTATGTCCATGAGGCTAAGATGTGGGGAGGAATTATCCATCCGCCCTGTATCAACCGCAGTGATCATGTCAATGTCATCTATGGGAAGCACATCTATTTGGGGCTGGGGCAGCTTCGGAGTTTGGAACGTTTGGTCATCCAACGCATCCTGAACGAAAGGCAGCTCCATGGGAAGTTCCGGGATTTTGATGATTTTATCGACCGTGTCCCGATTGCCATCGAACAGTTGACCATCTTGGTACGTATCGATGCCTTTCGTGTGTTTGGGGTACCCAAGAAACAAGTGCTTTGGCAGGCCGTGTTCAAGACCAGGGCCCATCGAAAGGATACGGTCCAGAAATTGCTCTTTAAACCCAACCACCGGCATTTTACATTACCAAACTTACCTTCCCATCCTATTGAGGATGCCTATGACCAAATAGAACTCTTGGGATTTCCGCTATGTGGGTATTATGAATTGATGGACGGCAAGGTAAGGAGCCGATTGACCGCCGGTGATTTTGAGGCCCATGTCAACCAAAGGATATGGATCTATGGTTCCCTAGTGCATACCCGACTGAACACCACATCCAAAGGGGACACGATGCGCTTTACCACCATGCTCGATCTGGAAGGGCATTTTTTTGACTGTGTCCACTTTCCCCAAACAATGGCATCCACACCCATTCATGGAAAGGGGACCTATCTATGCCATGGAACGGTGACCGAAGAGTTCGGGCATTTCAGTCTGGAGGTGATCTCGACCATCAAACAACCCTTGAAACCTGACCCAAGGCAGGTAGGTACAGGTGCACTGATGGCCAAATAAAAGGCGTGTAGAACCTATTCCGATCAATACTGCCCAAAGATAAACCCGGAAAATATTTCTCGGACAAGGGACGGCCTTTAGATTTGTTTTATAGATTATATCTATTGAGATTATGATGTTGAAAAGAGGG
>NZ_JAUZVW010000028.1:0-11283 GCF_033441575.1 Flagellimonas baculiformis | reverse complement strand
GCCCCTGAAACCAATCTGGTTCAGTGGCATTTAGTTTAATATTTTTTAAAAAGCAGGCTTACTCCTGAATGTCCCTATGTTCTTTACCATCCTTTTTTCCATAGTAGTATATTGAACCCAACAATATTAGTGAGATAATTAAACTAACAAAAAAATAAATTTTTTTCTTCATAATACTAAAATATAATAATAGCGCATAAGATTTTTTTCTTATGCGCTAAATAAAACAAATTATTCAGAGCCGACCAAATGTCCGCAATCATACAAACCTCCTAGACCAGGAACTAATAGATTTAAGAGGAATGACGTCGCGTTGTGCTTTGCACTACCACAATAAGGAAGTCCGCCATCTATCTGTTGTGTTTCTTCTAAAGATAATTGCTCTATTTTCATATTACTATTTTTTATGTTCAGCCCCATGGGCTTTCCCAAGTTCATAAACTGCTAAAAGGCCTACACTAATCGCTGCAACGATGACTCCTTCTAGAATGCCAGAACCACCATTGATGTTTTTCATGTCCTTATCATCAAGGACAGAACAATTAAAATTCTTCAAATTATAAAATTTTTAAATTAAACAATAATTTCCGAAACCAAAGCCAGAAATTCTATTGCGCGCTGCTTTGGGTTACATTCCAAAGATGGTACACGCCACTCTCAAATATTGAGAGTATGCACAATAAAGCTGTTAAAAAGCCAACAATCGTTTCATATGCGCAAAACAATTTCCCCCTGAGAGGCTACGCTCAGTCGATGCATCTAATTCTTCCCCATAAAAGCCACATTTAAAATGGGTTGTTTCTGTATATACATAACTTTGCCGTGCCAGATCATAACAGATGGGGGCGTTAAGCCCTTTCATAGTCTCTATCATTCTAAACACAGTCGCTTCCGAAACCTCCAGCCTGTCAGCCAATTGTTTTGGCCTTCCTGTTGCCTTCAGACGAATCAACTGATCAATACGCTCAATAATTTCCAGTTGTTGTGTAAGTTTTGCCATGACTATGGAAATTATGAATTAACAGGTTTAAGTATGGACAGAAATGTGGGGACTTGTTGTCGCCACAGTTTAAAGTAGGCCCCCTTTTGGTTGTATAGTTGGTAGTGTGAACCTTCCTCCAAAACTTCGCCCTTGTCCAGCACTACAATTTTATCCGCATTCACCACGGTGCTCAGCCTATGGGCGATGATGATCACCGTTTTACCCTCAGAGCGTAAATTGGCAATGGTTTTTTGCACAAAATTCTCCGAACTGCTGTCCAAAGAGGAAGTGGCTTCGTCCAAGACCAAAATTTCCGGGTCTTTGTATAAAGCCCGTGCAATGGCTATCCGCTGCTTTTGACCACCGGACAAAGACGCCCCATTTTCTCCTAAATAGGTACTAAAATCGTTGGGGAGACTCTCAATGAAATCCAGTATGCCAATGTCCTTGCAGATGCTGTAAATTTTCTCAAAATCTGGTTCAATCTCCCCTACCGCAATATTTTCAATGACATTGCCTGCAAACAGATCAATTTTTTGGGGCACTACACTTATCAAACTACGGAGACTCCGGTTTTCGATATGGTTAATGTCTATGTCCCCTATGCGTATTTTACCCTTATGTATGGGATAGATGTTTTGCAAAAGGGATACGAGGGTCGATTTTCCTGAGCCACTTTCCCCCACAAAGGCCGTTATGCAGCCTTTCTGAATGGTCAGGTTCAAATTTTTGAAGACTTCGACCCTTGTTCCATACTGAAAACTTACCTCCGAAAAGGTAATGTCATCAACCTTATCCCTGGTGAACACTATATTTTTATCTTTTTCCTCTCGCTCCAAATCCATGATTTCGAATAGACGGTCGGCCGCGATAAGAGCGTTTTGAATTTCTTTGTTTGCCCCTATCAAACTGCCCAGCGGACCAGTGAAATATCCAATAATGGCATAGAATGATAGCAATTCTCCTGGGCTAATCTGTCTTTCGATTACAAACCCAGACCCTGACCAAAGAAGTATGATTATGAAGATTTGAGAAATAGCTTTTGACGATGTTTGGGAGAAAATAGTGTTCAAAGCGGAAGTATACCCTGTTCTTAATAAGGTAATGAAACGAGTTTCCGTCTTGATGTTGGCAAAATCCTCCAGCCCAAATCGTTTGATGGTACCGACAGCATTCATGGACTCCACCAATTGACTTTCCAGATCGGCCGCATTCTCCATCAGCCTGCGTTCTACTTTTTTGTTGAGCCTGTTCACAATCCAATAAATAAAGATGTATAAAGGAATGATGATTGCCATAATAAGGGCCAGTTTCCAGTAGTAGGCAAACATCAAGGCAAAGGAGAAGATCACTATGAGGACGTTTACTGTCAGATTTAGGGCTACCCCATTGATGAAGTTTCTGATCTTGACCGCATCATTGATCCGAGAAATAATCTCCCCTACTCTCATAGTATCAAAAAACTGTTGGGGCAATTTCAATAAGTGTTTGTAGTAGCCAAGAATCAACCGTGCGTCAATTTGCTGTCCAGTTTTCAAAAGAAAGGTGTCTTTGTAAAATCCAATGGTCAGTTGAACCACTAATAGAACAAACATGACCACGCTCAGCAAGTTCAAAAGCTTGGCATTTCCCTCCACCAAAACATGGTCAGTGATTTTTTGGATATAGATTGATGTGGAAAAACCCAACAGAGTATATACCAATGCGCCAATAAAAGCTTGGACAAGTACCGATGTATGAGGTTTTAACAAGAACCAAAATCGTTTGAAGACCGACACCTTTTCATTTCCTTTTTGAAAATCTTCACTCGGGAGCAAGATCACGAGAACACCGGTCCATTCCTTTTTAAAATCTTCATGGGTGCGCTTTTCCAGTTTGCCCGAACCTGGGTCCATCACTTTTATGAAAGTCTTCGTCACTTCATAGATTACAACATAATGATGCAGTTTTTCCCGAACTATCACATGTGCAATGGCAGGCTTGGGTATCTTAAAAAGACTTTCAAAATCCCCACGAACCCCTTTGGCTTCCAAACCCAATTTTTGAGCGGCTTTTATGAGTCCATAGACATTTGTGCCTTTTTTGTCGGTACCTGCATATTGTCGTATTCTTGAGATTGGTATCTGAAAGTTATAATGTGCAGCTATCGATGCTAGGCAGGCAGCTCCACAATCCGTAATATCATGCTGTTTTATGGTTGTCTTTCCCATTTTATTCGGTTGAGGTGATTTGACTATTCTGTTTGGCTGGATTCATCCAATCATCAACCTTATCGTATAGCAATTGATACAATGTTCGTTCAGTGAGCTTAAATCGAGCATTAAAGGTCATTCCCTTTTTGATGGTACCTCTTACTCCATTTTTGAGTTGCAAAAACTCTTCGTTCATTTGGCATCTTACCTCAAAGACGGGTTGTTCATTGATCAGCTCAACATCTTGGGATATCTCGAGAATTTTTCCCGTCGCCAGTCCCCATTGGTTATAGTTAAAGGCATCAATCTGAAAATTGACCGGTTTTGATTCATCGATCAACCCGATATCCGAAGGACTCACATAACATACGGCCAATAACTCTGTGTCAGGGGATATTTCAGTCAATATCGAACCAGAAGACACTATGCTGCCTCTTTCAATGCCCATGGGATTTACCAATGAACCGGAGATAGGGGCGGTAACTACATGTTCTTTTTTGCTTTGTAGATATTGGGAGCTTTTGTTTTGGGTGATTTCCAATTCATTCTTGAGCTCCGTCAAACTGGATTCCCATTTGTTCAATTGTTGCTGTTTAAACTGATTGAAAGCATTTATCGCCAGGTCATATTCCAATTTGATGTCTTCAAATTCAGCTTTTGCAATTACTCCCCTCCCTAAGAGTTTTTGGTTCCGCTCATAATCAACCTTCAACTTTTTTATTCGGGTTTTATGTTCAAATAAGAATTCCGAATACTGAAAGTATTCTTTTTGGTATTTTGGAGATTGAATACTATCACTCTGTAGTTGTTTTTGCCCCAAAAGGTATTGTAGGTCATTGATTTCTTGTAGCAATCTTTTTCCGTCGTAATCTGTCAAGGCAATTTGCTCGTTGAGCACATTGTTCTCGACAATAAGCAACACATCTCCCCTTTCTACATATTTGTTGTTCCGGATATCGGAAAACAACACTTTCCCTGAATGGAGACTTGTTATGGCAATTCGTTCCATGGATGGTCTGACCAGTCCCTGCGCATTTTTGTAAACTGTAATTTTAATAAATGGCATGGAACCAACAGCCAAAATCACGACAGCTAAAATAAGGCCATAGACAGCCTTGCTTTTCACTCCATTTTTAGGAATGTGGGCCTGAATGGTATTTTCGATGATTTCTTTTGGAAAAATTTGCATGGACTAAATATCCTTGCAAAAAATAAAATCGGCAAAAAGAGCTTTTTATGATTTGTAAATGAGAAGTCAGATTTATAAATCACCTATATTTTTTCATAACACCATCAAGACTTCTCCTGAAACTATCCAAGAAAACTAATCCTCCAACTTCCTGCGCTTCCGTTCTTTTTGCAACAATGCCAACTCCCTTGAGGTCTGTCCGGCCACCGAAGTGTTCTCCTCTGCCCGACGAATCAGGTAGGGCATCACGTCCCGCACCGGACCATAAGGAACGTACTTTACCGCATTGTATCCGTGTGCGGCCAAATTATAGGTGATATGGTCGCTCATCCCGAACAATTGTCCAAACCAAATAGTGCTTTCCGATGGCGCTATGCCCTTTTCCTGCATTTTTGAGATCAATTTGAGGCAGCTCTGCTCATTATGGGTCCCTGCAAAGAGTACAAATCGGTCCAAATTGTCCATCATGTAGTTGATGGCAGCATCAAAGTTCTCATCGGTCTCTTTTTTGGAGGCGCAGATCGGGCTTGGATATTCTTTTTCCTTGGCCCTGTCATTCTCTTTTTCCATGTAGGCTCCCCTCACCACTTTGGCCCCGACGCAAAATTGCTCAGAAGTGGCAATAGCCTTTAATTTTTTGATATAATCCAGGCGGTCCCAACGGTACATTTGGAAGGTATTGAACACAATGGCCTTTTCCTTGTTGTATTTGCGCATCATTTCCAGCACCAGGTCATCGGCGGCATTCTGCATCCAACTTTCTTCCGCATCTATGAGCAGGGACACGTCCAGGTCGTGGGCTTTTTTGCAGACCCTGTCGAACCGGTTCACCAACCTGCCCCATTCGGCTGTTTCGCTTTCGTTCAACGTATGGCCTGCACTCACTTTTTCAAACAGTTTGAAACGACCAAAACCTGTGGGCTTGAACACCGCAAAGGGAATGGCATCCTTTTCCTTGACAAAATCTAGGACTTCCAAGGTCTTTTCCATGGCAAAATCGAACTGGTTGTCCACTTCCTTGCCCTCAGCGGAATAATCGAGAATGGAATAGACTCCTTTCTCATACATTTTATCGATGATGGGAAGGCAATCCTCCTCATTCACACCACCGCAAAAATGGTCAAAAACGGTGGCCCGGATCAGACCTTCAACAGGCAGGTGGGCCTTTATGGCAAAGTTGGTCACCGCAGTGCCTATGCGCACTAGGGGTTCGTTGGCAATCATCTTAAAAAGGAAGTAGGCACGCTCCAACTGGGAGTCGGTCTTCAGCTCAAAAGCTATTGCAGTATTCTCAAAATTCGGCAGCATTATTTGTAATCTATTTAAGATCCAAATATAAGTACGGAATCTATAACCTTTTCTATAAAAATAGTCTTTATTTAGTGGTGAAATTCAATTTATGGAATCGGTCAAATCACAAACCTACGAAGTACATATCGGGGAGTTGGCGCAAGCGGCCCTGAACCAGCACATTGCCAAAAAAAATTACTCCAAGATCTTTGTCTTGGTCGATACGAACACCAAGAAACATTGTTTGCCGGCATTCCATAAAATGTTCAGTGGGTATGTTGATTCCATTTTTGAAATAGAACCAGGGGAAGAGAACAAACACATCCACACCTGCCTTCAAGTTTGGGAGTTTTTGTCCAATTTTGACGGGGACCGAAAGAGTCTTCTGATCAACCTTGGCGGGGGGGTGCTCACCGATTTGGGTGGGTTTGTGGCCTCTACCTTCAAGCGGGGCATCGATTTTATCAACATCCCCACTACCCTGCTTTCCATGGTGGATGCGTCCATTGGTGGGAAAAACGGCGTTGATCTTGGGGCATTGAAGAACCAGATCGGGGTCATCAACCAACCACAAATGGTATTGGTATTCCCTGAATTTTTAAAGACGCTGGACCCAAGACAGGTGACGAGCGGCTATGCAGAAATGCTAAAGCATGGCCTTATCAGGGATGCTGCCTATTGGTCCGATCTAAAGGAAAAGAACAATTTCACGGACGCTTCCAGTATTCAAAAATCCATTGCCATCAAGAACGATGTGGTGCTGATCGATCCCACTGAAAAAGGATTGCGCAAAATCTTGAATTATGGGCACACCTTGGGGCACGCCATTGAATCCTACTGCCTTGAAAATCCCCATAAGAAAACCCTTCTGCACGGTGAGGCCATCGCCATCGGCATGATCTTGGAAGGTTTCATATCCCATGAACTCAAGGGTTTGCCCAAATTGTCATTGGAAGAGATCAAGGAAACGTTTTTGCGGTATTTTGAAAAAGTGGACTTTGACAAGGATGATATAGATGCCATATTGAAACTCCTGAAATACGACAAGAAAAATTCGCATGGCGATATCAATTTTGTGCTCCTCCAGGCCATCGGCGATGCGGTCACGGACATCAAAGTGCCTGAAGAACTCTTCCACAGGGCGTTCGATTACTACGCGGAATGATGGCTACACGTACTGAATTTTTCAGTTTACAACTCTCTTGATTGCGCCTCTGCAAAAAAGTATAGTTTAGGTCAGTATAAATAACTGACCATTATGAAACGAATACTGATCGACTACCAAAAGATGGACCACAAAGTGGCCACTGCCTTGATTGACTCCTACCCTGACGGATATGGGGATGACGACCTTCTGACCATTAAAAAACCCAATGGAGAAATCATAGAAGCTGTGGAAGTGAGGACCGATGACACCATTTACTTGGTAAAAATCAGCAAGAGCCTCTCCAATTTCATGGCCAATTTTGAGGAGACCATCGAAAGGGAACTGGACCGGGAATTTGACCTTGAACCTGTTGCCGACATGGAGGAAGAACCTTTTCAGGATTCAGCTTTTGAATCCGAAGAGATGGACAACGACGACTATTGAGCTAAACGAGGTATCGTTCCCTGATTATCCGAAGGTGGTGCGCTTGGTGCCCACTTATGATGAAACCCATGGCCCTAACACTCATGGGTGAACCACTGGCAACCCCTTTGCGTTTCAGTGTCCCTTCATCAAAAGGTTTGAAAAGGGTGATGGTGGAATCCCGCACGGCCATATACTCCGCCATCAAGTCCTCAACGGTCCTGCCATTGGCGTTGGAATACGGCACAAACAAGTCTTGATCGAATCCCGGCAAATCAACCTTGTCGTTCCGGGCAAAGCGAAGCGCACGATATTGAAAAATTCTCTCGGTGTCTATGATGTGGACCAAGACTTCGGCCAAGGTCCATTTTCCTTCCGCGTAGGCAAAAGAAAGTTTGCTTTCTGGGATTTTCTCCAAAAGGGACAACAATTCCTCTTTTCCAGTTACCAAAGCATCCATTAGGGAAACTTCCCCCAATGACATGATATAAGTATGGTAAAAAAGATTGTATTCAGAAGAAGGCAACTCTGAAAGAAACATGGTCCTTTTGTCAAGTAAATTACATCTCGTTGAAAATCGTGTGCATCAAACGCTTTTTGTCGTTGATGCTCTCTTCCAACGAAATCATGGTCTCCGTTCTGCTGATACCGTCAATGTCATCGATCTTGAAGATGATATTTTTGGCATGGGTGGTATCCTTGGCCCTGATCTTGCAGAAAATGTTGAACTTTCCTGTGGTGATGTGGGCAACGGTTACGTAGGGAATCTGGTTGAGCCTTTCGAGCACAAACTTGGTCTGATGGGTCTTTTCCAGAAAAATACCCACGTATGCTATAAAGGAGTAACCCAGTTTCACATAGTCAAGGGTAAGCGAAGAACCACGGATGATTCCTGCTTCTTCCATCTTTTTGACCCTAACATGGACCGTGCCCGCCGAAATCAACAACTTTTTGGCAATGTCGGTAAAGGGTGTACGGGTGTTGTCTATCAACATGTCCAATATCTGGTGGTCGACTTCGTCTAACTTAACTTTGTTCATTATCTTGAAATTTTCAGCAAAATTAGTGAATTGAGGAAATTTGCGTAATAAAAATGCTTCTTTTTTAAATAAAATGCAAGAATGTGCTGAGGATAGTTGTTTAATTTTTGATTTGGAGCAATAAATTAACAATTTTTTGATGCTGTGGAGCAAGTGCAAAATCCTTTAAATCAAGGCATTCTATTATTTCATGCCCATAAAATCCTTCAAGCGTGCCCATTTCACTGATTTCAGGTTCAAAAATGATTTTTTCCTCCTCCAGCACTTCCTTATATCGAATTCCGACCAGTTCTTTACTCAATTCCGGGTTCAGAACGTCTGGATTTTTGACCAGCACATCAAAGAAAAGCTTGTCGTTTTCGGGAATCTTGAAATAATCTTCCGAACTGAAATGTTCTATTTGGTCCAAAGCAATGGTTTTCAATGCTTCGATTAGGGCCTGAAAAATATATTCCCGGGTTCTTTCCCTTTCATAATCCTTTGGAAAATGTCCAGCCTCGAACAAGATGGTAGGTGTGCCCGTCATCTGGAAGGCATCGCCCACGCAATTGTCGTTAAATCCATCATCGTACCTTCCCACCTGTCCCGGAATGAGCTTTTGGAGCAAGGTATCCATGGCCACAATGATTTTCATGGCCGTCTCACGCGCAGGGGTCACATCCCGCGCTTCGTTGCTTGCGGGGGACAAAAAGGAAACTGTGGCGGGCTTGTCCGTGGCACCAGCGCTAAAAAGTGTTCGTTGATCGTGGAGATTGAAGCAATAATCAGGTTGGAATTCCTCAAAGAGCAGTCGCAAGGCCACACTTTCCGGTTGGGTGAGCATTTTTGCGTCCCTATTGAGGTCAACTTCGTTTTTGTTCACGCGGGTATACGCCTTGGCACCATCCGGATTGAGCATGGGGACAATCATTAGCGTGCAGTTCTTCAATATGTGTTCAGCTATGACCTCATCAGATTGTAGAAAGTTGACCATGTCCCAAATCGCCTTTGTGGTCGTGGACTCGTTCCCGTGCATTTGGGACCACATCAAAACCTTTCTGCGACCACTTCCGATTATAAAAGCATGCAGGGTTTTCCCACCCACGGACTTTCCAATTTCAACAACAGGAACGTGCAGTTTTGAAAAACAGGTTTCCTCCAACATCTCTTGGGTAATGTACCTTCCTTTTAGGGAAAGCTCTTTATATGTAGAATGATCGATCACGGGGCTAACTATTGGTCCACAAAAATAACCATCGAATATTTTACAATTGTAACAATTAAGAATTCAATATGTTTACAAAAGCATCAATCCTTGTTGCTGTTCGCATCTAATTTGTTACATATGTAATCAATTTTAAATTGAAATGATGTATTTAATTTAATATCAGTATGTTATATGTTGTTATATTATGTTTTAGTTTGAATTTTTGTGGAGTATTCTTGATTGATGTGTTCTGGTTTAAAAATGGATTTGTACATTTGGGATATGAAAATTTACATTTGTGGATGAAGAGATAATTTCCCGGATTCAGGCGGTCATCGCCCACTACGGCCTATCGGTTTCTGCTTTTGCGGATGAGATTGGAGTGCAGCGTTCCAGCATTTCACATTTGCTTAGCGGAAGGAACAGGCCCAGTTTGGATTTTGTGATGAAACTGGTCAACGCCTATCCCGAGGTAAACCTCTATTGGCTTTTAAAAGGGGAAGGTAGTTTTCCTGATGATGTATCTACAAAAAAGGAAAGCCATAAAACGCTTGAGCCTGAAGAAAAAGTAGTGGACCATCCCGTCCAAGTTCCATCCGTTTCGTCCAAAGCGACTTCCATAAAACAGCCCCATACCATTGTCATGCTCTTTGGGGATGGCACTTTTCAAACCTATAAGGGCGAAAAAGATTGACCCGTTCGAGTTCTTTCCGTTTCTTTGCACTATGGTAAAATATCTCTTTTCTGGACTCGTATTACTGGTTTTTTTAGCTTGCGGAGAAGCCCCACAACGCAACTGTACCGATTTCAAAACAGGCACGTTCACGTTTATGGCAACCATCAATGGGGAGGAAAAGAAAACTACCTTTCACAGGACTTTGGATATTGAAGTGGATGAATTTGAGGGTAAAAAGGACTCTTCCTCCATCCGATGGATCAACGATTGCGAATATGTCCTAAAGAATTTGAACCCAAAGAACAAGGCAGAGGAAAAATCCATCCATATCAAAATCCTGAGCACTACGGAGTCCTCTTACACCTTTGAATATGGCGTGGTCGGGGATACGAAGAAATTCAAGGGCACGGCCTATAGAATAAACTAAATATGTTGCAAGAAAACTCGCAAAACATATACTATAAGTTTCGTGATTTAAAAAATTATCAATATCTACTTGACATTATCCTGAATCAAAGGCTTTATGCTGCAAGTTTTCGAAATCTCAATGACAATTTTGAGGGTCAGTTTATTCTAGACAATCAATCTGAAGCAAAGCGTTACAGGTTAAATCCTAGAAAACAAGATCATATAAGTGTTTGTTCATTTTCAAAAACATATAAAAATCATCTAATGTGGTCTCATTATTCTGATGGCCATAGAGGAATTGTAATAGGATTCACCGTTGATGACTCACTTTATAAAATTGAAAAAGTAGCTTACAGCGGTTTAGCAACGTTTAATTTTTTCCCGAACAGGAGTGAAGATCTAAAGAATGTTTTTCTCAATAAAATCAAAGAATGGGATTATGAACAAGAATATCGCATAATGCGAGAAAAGCAAGAATATATAGAAATTGAAATAAAAGAAATCATTTTCGGAGCAGAAACCCCTGAAATAGACAAAACAATCATATCGAAATTAGCAAAGCTTATAAATCCCGATATTGTTTTAAAAACATATTACGATTAAGTAGTTATTTAGATTAAAACCGTCAATTCGAGTGAAATTCTGAAGGAATTTTGTATCGAGAATCGGTTTTGGGACATTCAGGAGTAAGCCTGCTTTTTAAAAAATATTAAACTAAATGCCACTGAACCAGATTGGTTTCAGGGGCAT
>NZ_JAUZVW010000027.1:0-14181 GCF_033441575.1 Flagellimonas baculiformis | reverse complement strand
AGACCCCCTCTTTTCAACATCATAATCTCAATAGATATAATCTATAAAACAAATCTAAAGGCCGTCCCTTGTCCGATAACAGGCTGCGACGTTTACCTTGTGCAAAGGATTGGTAACAGGCGGAACATGGGGACTGGAATTTGGCACAGCTTTTGAAACCTATGGTAGGAACCCTAAACAATAGCTTATGAAAACGTATGTATTAAGTATAGTGTCCCTGCTTTTTGTTTCTGGACATGCCGTGGCACAGCACCAGGGCAAAAAAGATTGGAAAGCCCATGAAAAAAGGCATAAGAAAGAAAGGGAATGGCAACTGGAGCATGATAAAAAAATGGCCGAATACCATAGGGAAATGCGAAAGAAAGAGCAGGAATACCATCGTGAACTTGCCAAGCATGAAAGGGAGTATTACAGGGAACTGAGAAAGCGTGAACTGGAACACCTAAACGAGTGCCATTACTGTGACCATGATTTTTACCACAATGACGACCATTATTACCGGGACGAGGTCTACTATTCCAGAAGGGCCCGTACCCCGTTAACCGTGGATGCCGAGCTTGTGCTCCCCAATGGTTCCATACGGGTACGGCTATAGTATGCCACACCATGATCCCTATGAAATTACAGTGCACAACCCCGATCAGGCAAGCTTGACCGGGGTTTTCCCTTCTTGCCTCGGATCGGGCTTTAAGGGCTGTTTGATGGTCGAGACCACCTCCAGACTGAAATGCCCGAACTCTTCGGTCACCGTTCCGTGGCATAGATAGATCCCCTTTCCATGAATGTGTGTGGATGCCATTGTTTGGGGAAAGTGGACACAGTCAAAAAAGTGACCTTTAAGATCGAGCATGGTGGTAAAGCGCATGGTGTCCCCTTTGGTGGTGGTGTTCAATCGGGTATGGACCATGGAGCCATAGATCCAAATTTTCTGGTTGACATGACCCTCAAAATCACTGGCGGTCAACCGGCTCTTCACCTTTCCCTCCATCAATTCATAGTACCCACATAGCGGAAACCCCAAGAGTTCCAACTGATCGTATGCATCCTCAATGGGGTGGGAAGGTAGATGCGGCAATGTAAAATGCCTGTGGTTGGGTTTAAAGAGTAGTTTCTGCAACGTATCCTTTCTATGGGCCTTGGTCTTGAACACGGCCTGCCATAGCACTTGCTTCTTGGGCACCCCAAAGACACGAAAGGCATCGATGCGCACCAGGATGGTCAACTGTTCGATGGCAATGGGAACCCTATCGATAAAATCATCAAAGTCCCTGAATTTGCCATGGAGCTGCCTTTCGTTGAGGATGCGTTGGATGACCAAACGTTCCAAACTCCGGAGCTGTCCCAGTCCCAGATAGATGTGCTTGCCATAGATGGTATTGACATGGTCACTGCGGTTGATACAAGGTGGATGGATAATACCTCCCCACATCTTGGCCTCATGCACATAGAGTTCCGTATCGTAAAACCCTCCCCCATTGTTGAGCACGGCCACCATAAACTCCAAGGGGAAATAGCATTTCAGGTAAAGACTCTGGTAGCTTTCCACGGCATAGGAAGCGGAATGCCCCTTGGCAAAGGCATAGCCCGCAAAACTCTCGATCTGTTCCCAGACCATTTGGGTCAGGGCGTCATCGTGCCCTTTTTGCCTGCAATTCCCAAAAAACTTCAACTTGACCGCCTGGAACTCCTCCCGAGAACGGAATTTTCCGCTCATCCCCCGTCGCAGCACATCGGCCTCCCCAAGGTCCAATCCTGCAAAGAGGTGGGCCACCTTGAGCACATCCTCTTGGTAGACCATGATCCCGTGGGTCTCCGGCATGATCTCCAAAAGGATGGGATTGGCCTCCTTGCGACGTTCCGGTTCCCGCTCCCTACGGATGTACTCATCCTTCATCCCCGAGGAGGATACCCCTGGACGGATCACGGAACTGGCTGCCACCAGGCCCAGATAGTCATGGGTCCGTAGCTTTTTCATCAGCCCCCGCATGGCCGGGGATTCCACATAGTAGGCCCCTATCGCCCTCCCTTGGCTCAACAGCCGGTTGATGTTGGCATCCCGTTTCATCGCCTCCACGCTTTTGATGTCCCAAAGCATGGCATCGGGTTGGTTGCCCTTGATGACCTCCACCGCCTCCTTGATCTTCGCCAATCCCCGCTGCCCCAAAATATCGAACTTGAACAGGCCCACATCCTCGGCAATGATCATGTCGAACTGCACCGTAGGGAACCCCTTGGGTGGCAGGGTCGTGGCCGAATAACAATGTTCGGAACGGTCCAGGATCAAAATCCCCGAGGAATGCACACTGATGTAATTGGGCATCCCATGGATATAGGTGGCGTATTTCAGTACCAATCGGGACAGCTCGTCCAAGGTTTCCTGTTCGTACCGTCCTGCACTGAGCTTATCGATCTCCTCGGTGGGCAGGCCGAACACCTTGCCCAGCTCCCGAACGGCGGCCCGGTACTTAAAGGTGTTGTAGGTCCCCAAAAGGGCGACATGCTCGAAGCGTTCAAAAATATAGGCCGTGACATCATCCCGGTCCCAGGTGGAAAAATCAATGTCAAAATCCGGGGGCGAGGCCCGAAAGGGGTTGATGAACCTTTCGAAATACAGGTCCAGTTCAATGGGATCCACATCGGTGATCCCGATCAGGTAGGCCACCAAGCTGTTGGCCCCACTTCCCCTCCCCACGTATGGGTATCCCTTGGACCTCGCATAGGAGATGATATCGTGGTTGATCAAAAAGTAGGACACAAAATCCAGTTCCTCGATGGTCTTCAGTTCCCGGAACATCCGTTCCTTGACCTGTTCCGTGGGTTGGGCATACCGTTTGGACAACCCATCCAATGCCAGTTCCCGTAACCGTGCCACATCCAATGCCTTTGACGCCAAAAAACGGGACTGGTTCTGGGAAACCCGCTCACTTCCAAACCCAAAGGCAATGGAACAGGAGTCCATCAACCGTTGGGTATTCTCCCAAATATGTGGAAAATCTGTCAAAGCTTTTTTCAGTTCGTCCATGGGCCGCAGGGTATCGGTAGGCTTGCCCTCCTCGGATTGGGGCAATTTGCTCAGCAGCGTGTTTAAGCCTATGGCCCGAAGCAATCGATGCGTATTGAAATCCTTTTTGCTGCGAAAGCTCACGGGCTGCAATAGCACCAATCTGTCGGTATAGTCCCGATACCGGGAGAACCGCAGTTTCCGGAGTTCCTCCACCGACACCCCTATGTATTCATAGGCCCGGAAGTCCGTCCGTTCCTCTTCCTGAATCTTCTCAAAGGGATAGATGACATGGACATTCCCAAATACTGGGGCCACGGAGGGAATCGGCGTTCCCTTGTGCAGATGCCGGGAAAGAAAGGCATTGAGCTCCCGAAACCCCTCATTGTTCTGCGCCAGGCCCACAAATTCCTGCACGTTCCCGTTCCGAAAATCGATCCCCAGAATGGGACGTATGCCCTGTTCGTTGGCCAAGCGCACAAAGTTCATCCCGGCCGAGCTGTTGTTGATATCGGTCAGGGCGAGGACTTCCACCCCATAAGAACGGGCCAGTTCCAAAAGCTCCGTTTCGGAGAACACCCCATAGTTCAGGGAATAGTTGGTATGGCAGTTCAGGTACATTATTGTTGTCTATGGGCCAATAAAATGGGTGGTTGTCCGTCAAAGGGATTGCCTCCCCTTCCTATGCTATGGGCCCCCAGGGCCGAGGCCCGCATCAGACTGGATTCCCCAAAGCGGTTCCGTACCCGGTCCATGGCCTGGTAGAGGTTGAGCAGTTTTTCATCGTCGGCGAACAGGTCGATCTGATAATGCCCCCCAACGATATGACTGTAGTTGACCCCAACGAGCCGGATCAGCATCCTCCGGTCATAGAGCGAGGTAAAGAGTTCCTTTACCAAGGGTACCAACACATGGTCAGCGGAAGTATAAGGAATCCGTTTCTGCTTGGTATAGGTCTTGAAATCACTGTACCGGATCTTGACGCTCACACAGCCCGTCATCTTATTGGCCCGGCGCAGTTGATAGGCCAGGTTCTCCGCCATGGCGAACAGGGTGGTCTCCAACTTGACCATGTCCGTGGTATCCTTGCCATAGGTCCGTTCCGTGGAAATGGACTTCCGCTCATGAAAAGGGACCAAGGGGGAATTGTCCAGTCCCTGTGCCCGCATCCAGATGGTCCGTCCATGAAGGCCAAAGGCACTTTCCAATAGTTCCAGGGGCAGTTCCTGTACCGTCCGGATGGTGGTCACCCCCATATTGGACAGCAGCCCGTAGGTCTTCTCTCCCACCGAGGGCAGTTTACGGATGTGCAAGGGGGCCAGGAACTCCTTTTCCAGTCCCAGGTCGATCTTCATCTGGTTGTTGGGCTTGGCCTCCCCGGTGGCCACTTTGGAGACCACCTTGTTGCGGGACAGTCCAAAGGAAATGGGCAACCCCGTCTCCTTGAGGATCCGTTGCCGCAGTTCCGAGGCATACTTGTAGCACCCAAAGAAGCGGTCCATCCCCGATAGGTCGGCATAGAACTCATCCACACTGGCCTTTTCAAAGACCGGGACACGCTCCTTGATGATCTCGGTCACGTTGTCCGAGAACTTCATATAGGTCCCTGCATTGCCCTTGATGACCGTGGCCTCCGGGCACAGCCTGCGGGCCACTTTCATGGACATCCCCGAGTGTACCCCAAAGCGTCGGGTCTCATAGCTACAGGCTGCGACCACCCCTCTGTCCCCCAGCCCACCGACCAAGAGGGGCCGCTTCATCAGACGGCTGTCCAGCAGCCGTTCACAGGAGACAAAGAAGGTGTCCAGATCGAGATGGAGAATGGTGGGTTTCATAAAAATATATTGGATTATTTCCTATTGTTTGGAATATATCCAAAATTACAGAAAGCGGGGATCGGTTTCAAAACTTTAACAATTTTCACTATCTTAATACAGCATAATCCAACCTCAAGATGTGCTACTCGACCAGACAGACCCGGGAACGGAAGGAGCTGGAAAAATTGCTATCCGTTAAGGCCCTATACGGTGATATTGACACCGACCTGGAACTCATCTATTTCCATGCCAACGGCTGGAGCCATCCCGTGATGTGGACCTTGGGCCAGGAAGAACCCAACAACATGCTCCCTGCCATGTGGGGCATCATGCCCCCCAAGGAAAGGCAGGAAAATTATACGGAGTATTTCAAGAACCCGAAGACCTTCGGGGGCCTCAACGCCAAATCCGAAAACCTCTTTGACCACTTTATGTACCGTTACTGTTGGGAAAACCAACGCTGCATCATTCCCGTGGACGGGTTCTTCGAACCCCACAACACGAAAGTAAAAATCAAGGGCAAGGATTTCAAAGTGCCTTTTTACTTCCATAGAAAGAACGGCGACCCGATATACTTGGCTGGTATCTATACCAACACGGCTGATGGAAGAAGGACCTTTGCGGTATTGACGAAGGACGCCACCCCCATGTTCGCTGAGATCCACAACGAAAAGAAACGACGTCCTGTCATCATCGATGACGAGAATCTGGAATCATGGCTATATAACGGCAACAATGCATCGGATGCCCAGGACCTGATCGATGACGATCTTTGGGAAGGAGATCTCGAAGCCTATCCCGTCACCAAGGACCTGTACAGCAGGACCATCGATTCCAACTATCCCGGAATCATAGACAAAGTGGACTACGAAGAAGTGTCCATTGACTATGGATGACCATAAAAAAAGAGGGGTCTGTTTCCAGACCCCCCGCTATATGTGAATTAATCTATAATTATTTTGGTCTGCTGCTCCATGGGAAGCTGCAAAGGTAGCATTCCATCCCTAAAGCACTTATCGGAGCATCTTGAAATAACCAAAAAGTTATACACCCATTTATCCAAGGCAATATTCAAAATGGTTCCTATCAACCATTTTTGGTGGTTTTTGATTTCCGTCAAACCCACCCCAACCCTACCAATTCTATTTAAAATTTACATCTCAAAAACTGCATCCAAGCGACCAACGACCCTAATTCTAAGCTAGCCCGCTTTACCATCAATTCTAATACCAGTGCTTAGGCCGAATAGGAGTGTCGCTTCATCTTGGTACGGGAGTGGCCAAACTCGTATTCTTTGCTGTGGAGCATTCGATGGTACACGGTCTCGTCAACGTTGACGGGAATCTCAAGATTAGGGAACTGGATCTGATAGGAATTTCCCTTTTTTCCGATGAGACTTACCTTAACTGGTTTTTTCTCCATAATCTAAATTTTTAAAAAAGTTAAACCATAAAAAAAATACCGTTTCACCTTGGGCAAACTCCGTTCCAAAGTTGAAACCCTATGATCTCTTCAACTTTATTCTTGGCAAAACGTCATTTAAAATGTCAAAATGACGTATTTATTCTAAATATTTTATTAAAATGAAATTATTAGACCCCGAATATTCCGAAAAAATGACATGGATTTTTAGAAGCTCTTAACAAAAAAATGACAGCAAACTATTTTGGCATTCCCTTTGTCCATTTAAAATCGGGGTATGGAAAACCCCAAATTTTTAGACAATATGTTAAACTTAAATTTTTTAAATCATGAGCAATTTAGTTTCTGTACCAAAAAATGGTAGTTTGGCAAAATCAACCTTGGACTTCCCGACCTGGTCCAACTGGATCGACGGTTTTTTCAGTTCGGACCTGCCTCCAGTGTTCACCTCAAATTTCAGCACCGGGATTACCGTACCCAAAGTAAATATCAAGGAAACAGCGGATGCCTATTGGGTAGAGATGGCCGTCCCCGGAATGAAAAAGTCCGATTTCCAGATCGATCTGGACAACCAACAGCTTTCCATCTCGACCGAGGTAAAACAGGAAGAGGAGGGCAAGGAGGACAACTACACCCGTAGGGAGTTCGCCTATGCATCCTTCAGGAGGTCTTTCACACTTCCCGATTCCATTGACGATGGCAAGATCAAGGCCTCGTACAACGACGGTATTCTGAGCATCCATCTACCGAAGAAGGAAGAGGCAAAGAAAAAGCCGGCAAGGACCATCAAGATCTCCTAACATTGCAGATTTTTTGACAGTTAAAATGGACGGGGGGCCAATAGTCCCCCGTCCATTGAACCCTACAATTGTTGAACCTAAATTTTTGCAAAATGAAAATTTTTGGCAAAGAGGTGGGTAAGGCAATCCAATTCCCACCAATCCTTAAATGGGTAAAGAAATGGACAAAGTACATAATGGGCATTGGCAAGCTTAGACCGATGGCCATGCCATCAATGGGCAGCACTATTGGGGAGACAGATTTTGGACTTTCCATCCCCATGCCCGGGTTCGATAAGGACAACGTAAAGATGGAACTTCAGGGCAACACCCTTATCATAAGCGGTGAGAAGGAACAATCCCGTGAAGTAAGGAAAAGATATGGGGGGCGCAGGGAATTTGCTCGTGCCACCTTCCACAAGACCTTGGACCTCCCTCGGGACATCGCCCCTGAGAGCATACATGCCACCCTGGAGAACGGGTTATTGCAGGTGCGCTTTTCCAATAGGGAAACAACGTACAGATGGCTCCACAAGGTGGCCTGAATCTGACTGTTCAGTATTAAAAACAGTTTGTTCATGGTACGAAAGTTCAAGGCAGGTGACCGGGTCAAGGTAAAGGGAGGTTCCGATGGCCCCAAAATGGAGATCCTCAAATATATCGCCAAGAAGGAACCCATATTTGGGTTTGTGGACAGGGACACCTATGTGGAATGTGTATGGTACCGCGATGGCGAGCGAAGATCCCGGATATTCCACCAGAACCGTCTTTCCAAGGTACTGGGCCCAAAAGGAATCTTCAAGACCCATCAAACTCGGCGATAGGAACAATGTTGAACCAAAAAAAAAACGAAAGATGAAAATTCAAATGCTATTTTTAACAGGTCTGTTACTGGCCCTTAACAGTTGCCAGGGCCAAGAAAAGAAGGAAAACAAATTGGTCGAGGAAGGCGGCCACAAAGAGGTCGCACAGCCCAAGGGCAGTTGGAAGGTCGATAGGGAATACGATGGGGACGGAAACCTCATTCGCTACGACAGTATCTATTCCTGGTCCTCCGATTCGTTGAACGAACTCTCTGGTCTGGACAGGGACAGCCTTTTGAGCAACTTTGAATCCAAGTTCTACAGCCACTTTTCACAGTTCAGGGACCAGGGGTTCGGGGACATTTTTGCGCCGGACTCACTCTTTAGCAAAAGGTTCTTCAACGACGGTTTTTTTGAAAGCGATTTCGGGGAGGACTTTATGGATCTTGACAACATCAGAAAGCGAATGATGGAAAGGCAAAGAAAGTTCCTGGAAAAGTACCGCTCCGACTTGGGGGTCGAAGAAAAGGACAGTATTTAGGGAACATAATGCGGACCGGTCATTGACCAAACCCAGCTTCTTTTAAAATGAACATTTGAAGAAAGGGGGTGCTATATCTCCTCCAATGAAAACTTTTGAAGATGAAATCGGAAACATTGATTGATGCCACACTTGGATTGGTGCTCTCGGGAGGAGGGGTGAAAGGGATGGCACATATTGGGCTCTTGAAGGCCCTGGAACAACGTGGGATCCATCCAAGCCAGATATCCGGCGTAAGTGCCGGGGCGCTCGTTGGTGGACTTTACGCGGACGGGGCTACCATTGAGGAGATGCTCCTTTTCTTCAAGGAAACCCCCTTGCTCAAGTACAACTTTGTAACCTTGAACAAACCAGGGCTGTTCGATACGGACAAGTACCTTCCCTTCTTTGATGACTTTTTCACGGCACGTCGGTTCGAGGAACTCGGCAAGCGGCTTGTGGTAGTGGCCACGAACCTGTTGAAGGGTGAACCGGTGTATTTCGAAAAAGGTGAATTATTTGGGCCCTTGTTGGCCTCGGCGGCCTTGCCTCCGGTATTCAGCCCTGTGTCCATTGATGGGCAGCTCTTTGCAGATGGCGGGATCATGAACAATTTTCCCGTGGAGCCCCTGACCGGAGCTTCCGACGTGATCATAGGATGTTATGCCACGTCCATGAAGGAAGTGGGCAAGGGACAGATCAAGAGCGCCCTTCAAATTTCACAAAGGGCCAATCTTTTGATGCTGCACGCCAATGCCATGGACAAACTGTACATACCCGATCTGTTGATCGTGCCCGAAGAGCTTGGAAAAATTGGGGTTTTGGACAAAAAAGGAATCGACAAGGCATTTGTCCTTGGCTACGACCATGCCAACCGGAGGCTGGATGAATGGTTACAGTAAACCGGAAGTGTTGAGCAGAATAAAACACACAAATGACCTAAAACTATTCGGATATGGGAAAATTGGCAATCGGAATATCTTTGATAATGGCGATCTACGCCCTTTTCCTGCACATCACTTACCTGTATTTCTTTGGGAATGGAAGTTCCCTGCACTTAAGCCTTAATGGATTTATCAAAAAATTCAAAGGGTTTTTAAGGTCGATAGAGAAAGGTTTGCCTGATGGTACAAGGCTTTAAGAAATAGCCCCACAGTACCAACAATTGTGTAGGCCCATGGCTGATTGTCTGATTGAACGAATCAACGTCATCTATGTGCATGGCACTTAAGCCACGGTTAAGAACGTTGACCAATCACAGGAACGGAAAAATAAGATGGAATGTTGATTTTTTGCAAGTGCAAACCCCCTTCCCTTTACAGAAAATGGAAAATTATGGCCATACCCATTGGAGAACCAAGCAATGGAATATAAGATGGCTTCTTCAATAAAAAGAATGAAACAGTCCTGAACTAGTTTAGGTTTTTCCTATAAAAAGGATAACTTTATCTTATTAATGGTTTTTTGCCTACCTATTTAATTATTATTAGTTTCAATGAAAATTCAAAAAAATCAACCAAAATGAAATCGATTCTGAAAATCCTTTCAATTGTTCTACTTCTGTCAGCGTATGGTTGCTTTAAAAGCAAAAAAAAGGTGTACACTAACACAGAGGATATTCCTGTTCATAGGGAAATGAAAGCGGAATTGACCGCTCCACCGAATGTTCCCAGGCCCGTAGGGGAAAGAAAGGCCAAAAAACTTATCGTTGAAATGGAAATCCTTGAAAAGGAAGGCGAATTGACCGATGGTGTAAGGTATGTGTTCTGGACTTTTGGGGGAACCGTACCTGGGAGCTTTATCAGGACCAGGGTCGGTGACGAAGTCGAATTCCATTTGCAGAACCACCCGGACAACAAGTTGCCCCACAATATTGATCTGCATGCCGTTACCGGTCCCGGGGGTGGAGCGGAGTCCTCTTTTGTTGCACCAGGGCATGAAAAGGTATTTTCCTTTAAAACCCTGAACCCTGGGCTCTATGTCTATCACTGTGCGACCGCACCAGTGGGTATGCACATCGCCAATGGCATGTACGGTTTGATCTTGGTGGAACCTGATGGCGGATTGCCTTTGGTCGACAGGGAATACTATATCATGCAAGGGGATTTTTATACCAAAGGGGCCAATGGTGAGCGTGGTCTACAACCTTTTGATATGCAAAAAGCCGTTGATGAAAAAGCAGATTATGTGGTCTTCAACGGAAATGTGGGCTCCTTGACAGGCGATAATGCCATTACTGCAAAGGTGGGGGAAACCGTTAGACTTTTTGTGGGCAATGGTGGTCCGGGTCTGGTGTCTTCTTTTCATGTCATTGGGGAAATATTTGATAAAGTACATGTGGAAGGAGGCGACTTAATAAACGAAAATGTACAGACCACTATGATCCCCGCAGGAGGAGCCGCCATTATAGAATTTCACGTCAATGTTCCCGGGACCTTCATTTTGGTGGACCATTCCATTTTTAGAGCGTTCAACAAAGGGGCATTGGGCATGCTGAAAGTGGAAGGAGAGGAAAACGAAAATATTTATTCCGGTGAGCAATATGATGGCATTTACCTGCCAGAAGGCCCTGGAATACAAGAAATGCCGACCACTAATGGCATTGTGGAATCTGAAATCCCAGCTAAAAATTTTGAAGAACAAATGAAGTTCGGCAAGCAGGTATATATGCAAACTTGTTTTGCTTGCCATCAGGCAGAAGGCCAAGGTATTCCGAATGCATTTCCTCCATTGGCAAAATCAGACTATCTAAATGCCGATGTCAATCGGGCCATTGATATTGTACTGAACGGAAAAACTGGTGAAATCACTGTCAATGGCCAAAAATATAATAGTGTCATGACCAGACAAATGCTCTCATCAGAAGAAATCGCCAATGTGCTCACCTATGTATATAACAGTTGGGGCAATAATAAAACAGTGGTTACCTCTGAAATGGTCAATAAAGTAAAAAACAAGTAGTTAAAACCAGCATCATGTTTGTGATTCCCTTTAGGGCAGCATTTGTCTGTTTGGTCTTTCAGACGTTTGGTTTTGCCCAGACAAATGGTATGGCAAGTATCAAAGGAGGTCGTTACATTCCTTTGTACGGAAGGGATTCATCCTTAGTTGAAGTCCAAGATTTTGAACTGGACACCTATCCGGTGACCAACGGCCAATTTTTACAGTTCTTAAAGGATAATCCTAAATGGCAAAAATCCAATATATTGAAACTTTATGCGGACGAAAACTATTTGCGCCAATTCAAAAATGATACGACCCTCAACGATATCGAAAATCTTAAAAGCCCGGTAACCCATGTATCCTGGTTTGCGGCCAAAGCGTTTTGTGAATGTCAGGGAAAACGATTGCCGACCATTGATGAATGGGAATATGTTGCAATGGCCGACGAAGTTTCCGCAGACGCCAGAAAAAAGGCCTCTTATAACCAAAAAATACTGTCGTGGTATGAAACGCCCAGGACCGATGAGAGATCCATCGGCGAAACCCCTAAAAATTATTGGGGCATATATGACTTGCATGGTTTGGTCTGGGAATGGACCCTGGATTTTAATTCTGTCCTGATATCAGGAGAATCCAGAAAAGATATGGATAGGGACAGCAATCTGTTCTGTGGGAGCGCAGCCATCGGCGCAACAGATCTCATGAACTATGCGGCCTTTATGCGCTATGCATTCAGGGGAAGTATTAAAGCCAGGTACAGTATTAAAAATCTTGGATTTAGGTGCGCGAAAAATAGTACGGAAACCCTCTAAAAACAAAAACATGAAACCCTATTTAGTTGTATTGATCCTATCTTTGACCCTTGGGGCCTGCAGGAACAACTATGCCGGGAAAGTGGATAAAGACATTGCATATCATTGCCCAATGCAATGCGAAGGAGACAAAACCTATGACCAAAAAGGGAGCTGCCCCATCTGTGAAATGGATATGGTCAAAGTTGAAAACAAAACAAAAAAAAGGACTGACAGGGCCTATTCAGATATGTCCATTTACAATCTTCCATCTACGTGGACAACACAAAATGGTACGGATATACAGCTCAAGGACCTGCAAGGTGATGTTTTGGTCATGGTCATGATCTATACCAGTTGCAAAGCAGCCTGTCCCCGCTTGGTGGCCGATATGCGAAATATCGAAGAACGCTTGCCCGAACATTCCAAGAAAAATGTGAAGATGATCTTTGTCAGTATAGACCCTGAAACCGATACCCCTGAACGTTTAAAGGCCTTTGCAAAAGAAAACTTTATGGACGAGGAGCCGTGGTTATTTTTACGCTCCACGGAAGAAAACACACGTGAATTTGCCGCTATTTTGTCGGTGGGCTACAAGGAAATTTCACCTATGGACTTTTCCCATTCAAACATCATCAGTGTCTTTGACCCTAATGGGGAAATGATCTTCCAACAGGAAGGATTGGGGGTAAATTCAGACAATACGGTAAAACATATAAACGCAGCGGTCGAGGCTATGTGATATTCAATGATCGAGCGCGTCCCACAAGGTCTCTGCAACAAAGGATTACAGGACCTTATGGTACTGGGTTTCAATTAAATTTTTCCCATGTTGGGATTCTATCCCCGCTACATAATTATAATGACTCCTTTATAGACCTTGGTTTCAATTTGTATGATGCCTTTGATAGGTGGAAACGCCGGACATACTATACCACACTCGCAAGGTACAATTGAGCACTCTTAGACCCAACACAAAAAATTGATTTTCAAATCACTACGGACAATTATTGGGTAGCTCCTTTTTTCCGATTTTAGTGGTCCCTACCATCCGGCTCATTCAATATAGGTTCCAGTGTATCCGCTTATCATGCTGTTAGAAAAAAAATACATAATCGGAAAAAATCCGATTATGTATTTCATTTTTTTACATATTATTGCTAATTTTGATGCACTTAATCGGATATTATCCGATTATATAATCATATATTCACAATATGGACTTTAGAGCGAAGATAAAGGATTTTGCAGAAGGCCCCATTTCCAGGCATTTGATTTTGGAGTTACTTAGCGATTACGATCGCCCAAATGATAAAATCAGTGAGTTGATCAAAAACAAGGAGCTCATATCCATTAGAAGGGGACTTTACATAACAGGGCCGGAAATGGATTTACCATCACCGGAACCATTTCTAATAGCAAACCACCTAAGGGGGCCCAGTTATGTTTCATTGGAAGCTGCATTGTCCCATTGGAACTTAATCCCGGAGAGAATTTATGAGATCAGTTCAGCAACTATAAAAACCTCTAAAACATATAAAACCCCAGTTGGAAGATTTAGTTACCATCAGCTAAAGTTACCCTATTACTCTTATGGTATAAAAAGTATAGCATACTCCACCAGACAAACGGTACTGATTGCTTCTCCTGAAAAGGCATTGTGCGACAAAATAGTATTGACACCAAGGGTGAATCTCAGAAGCATCAAGCAAACGCAACAATTTCTATTGGACGATCTCCGGATGGACCGTGAAATATTGAATACCTTGAATCTGGAGGTTATGGACACATGGGTTGAAAACGCACCTAAAAAAAACAGTCTAAAAATGCTTATCAAAACATTGAGGTTATTATGATAAAAGAATGGATAGAGGAATATAATCCAAAAAATGAAGAAGAGATATTGTCCGCACTACGTGAAATAATGCAAGAAATCACATTGGCAGGTTTATCCAGGACCAATTTTTTCGAAAAAGCAGCTTTTTATGGCGGAACCGCTCTCAGAATTTTCTATGGACTGGACAGATATTCTTATCCAAGGTAAATCGTTATCCAAAGTTCTTGATAGGTACTCTTCATAAATACCTGTAAACCAATATTACTTT
>NZ_JAUZVW010000026.1:0-14213 GCF_033441575.1 Flagellimonas baculiformis | reverse complement strand
AGATCAAATCTAGGCAGTTCGTTTACCCTGGTCAGTTTCATCCGGCGAAGGTGGGTCACTTTACCCGGCTTATCCAAATTGAGGCCATTTTAACCGTACAAACTGATTAATTTTTGTACGGCAATGTACGGTTTAATGCAATCCCATACAATTAAAACAAACAGATAAAATTGCAAATTACCTTCTTAAGTATTGAAAACACTAGGTTTAATAAAATTAATCGCTATATTCAAAGATTTCTGTTATTGCACTAAAGTAGTTCTGGAGGTACCACAAAAAACCCGCAAACATAGTTTGCGGGTTTTTTGTTTTTTACATTCTGGTTGACAGAACATCCTTATTATAAATAATTAAAGTAGAGCTTATTCACAATTTTTGCTCCTGAATCAAAAAGTGACCGATTGAAGTTCCTTTCCCAACTCATGGATGGTTCCTTGAATCAATTTAAGACGCTCCTCGGATACGGTGGCCCTACCCGTGGCATATTGGCGCATCAAAGAAGGGTTTATCTTTGCCCTTCTTGCAATTGCGGTGATCTTGACCTGCGGAACAAGGTAAAAGAAGGATTCAATGTTCATTTTAAACTCATAACCTTGAATCGGCAATACCTCATCGACCCAATCCTCTTCCAGTTCCACGGCAGTTTCCATATAATCATCGACCGCAACCTTGATGTTCTCTTTCAATTCTTCCAACGTATCGCCAAAGGCAGATACAACGCCTGGAAGGTTTTGGGTGGTGCCCCAATACGTTCCATCGTCCGCTTTCTCCACAAACACTTTTACTGCTCCCATTCCTCTTGCTTTTATTGATGCATTACAAATCAAACCCGAAATCTTTATTCGATCCCGGCTTGTTTCAAGATAGATTTCACCGTGCCCAACGGAACATCCTTTTTGGGGTGCGGTATGGTCACAAGCCCTTTTTTCCTTGGGTGTTTGTAATGATGGTGGCTTCCTTTGGTCCTGACCAATTCCCAGCCATCACTTTCCACTATCTTGATCAACTGACTTGATTTCACCAAACAAAATTATAACAAAAATGTTATATAACAAAATTGTTATTATATAATTTGATGATACGAACCTATTTATTCTTAACGGCCTTGTAGAATCGTCTATTACAAATTAAAATACGTTAATTACCGTTTAGGTACTGACCGAGTGGATTCAGTTTGTCCTGAGCGAAGGCGAAGGGTAGGTGAGAACGAGCAATTATTTATAGCGATAATGAGTATAGTGTTTAGTTTATAATTCCAGTTTCCTTTCTTCGGATTTCCAATATTCATCAACAAATTTTCGGTCTTCTAAAATTTCGTCTATTAATGTGTAGATTCCATTAAACATATAATATCTTCCAAAAAGTTTTCCATATAGTTCGTTATAAATTTTTAGAGTTAAATCTCTTATTTCTTTTAAATCGGACAATCTTTCAGTTTCCATTCCAGCGTTTGGGTCTATATGAGCATAAAACTTTTGTCTTCGTGTGATTATTAAATTTAGTATTTTCTCGTACTTAATAATATTGTTCTCAACTTCGGAAATCACATTAAGTAAATCAGTTTTATTTTTAATAAGATTTGGGTCATCTTTTGTCGAATTATCTGTCAGTAGATTTCTGAAACTTTCAGAGTATCGAAAATTTTTAAATTTATTAAATAGCTTCTGAAAGCTCCTTTTTTCTTGTGGCTTATAAATTTTATAAATATTTATTGCGATATGTGAATAACTCAATAATACATAGTGACTCAGAAAGTTAGAAATAGGTTTAATATTTAATCCCTCCGATTTACATTCTATTAAACGCTCAATGTTTTCAATACAAAACTGCAATTCCAAAATACACAACTTCAAGTTCTCGAAATAATCTTCTACAGTTTCTAAATCTAGTGTTTCTTTCATAATCGCCTTGAATGCTTTGGGCAATACTGCCAACTTGTTTATAGGGACGTAAAATACATTTCTATACCCCCAAAATAAGAATAAATACCCTGATAATCAGCAGATTTTATTTATAAAATCAACCCCTAAACTCAAAAAGCTGTGCAACATCAACATTCAATGCCTTGGCAAGTAATTTTAAATTGGTAATCGTAGTGTTCACTTCGCCATTTTCAATTCGCCACACTTGATTTTTAGATAATCCGGCAATAGCTTCCAATTTGGTTTGCGATAAATTACGTTCTTCACGTAAAGCCTTGAGATTCATCCCAAAATCCCGTATAAATAATTTCTCTTCAAGGCTCAATTTATTTCGCATGCTCCAATTTGCACTATATATAGAGATAAATCTTCCCTATATATAGGGGTATGTAGAAAAATTGTAGTATCTTTAAATGCCTACTTAATAAATTTCAATGCTGAACAGTCCAATACAAACCATCACCAACTTCCTCCACCAAAGTTCCCCCGCCCCGTTGCAGATCACCTTTGCCACCCTGGAAATCTGTAGCCACCCAAACGGGGCATGGCTCCACCGCGTGCAGCGGCAACACAGCCGTATCCTCCTCCAGCAAACCCCACAAAAAGGGCTGGCGGAGCTCACGGTGCTGGACAATCTGGTCTTTAGCTTTTCCTTCCGGTTCCAACTGCCCAGCGCCCCCACCTACCATGAGGTGGACATGCGCTGCCTGCCCCGCCCCTTGGACCAGGGCAAGTTGTATTTGGATGACGAAAAATTGCAGCTTTCTTTTCGGATAGATGCCCCGGACCCTTCCCTTCGGGTGCAGGTCACGCAGGTGTACCGCGGCATCCTTCACTTGAAACACCGGCAGCCAACGCTTTGCGGGCAACAACGGTAACGGGTCGGGATCAGCCGGCGATGGCCATATCCATTTTGCCGTTCTTGAACTCGCTGGGGCTTATGCCATATTTTTCCTTAAAGATCTTTGAAAAGTAGCTTCGGCTCGTAAATCCGATGGAATACACCACTTCCGAGATGTTCATTTCGGTGGTCTCGATATAGTCACGGGCCACCTCTAGGCGGGTGTTGCGGATATATTCGGTCACGGTCATGCCATACAGCAGTTTAAAGCCTTCCTGTAGTTTGGCCTGCGTGAGCCCCGTTTCGTTGGATATGTCCTCCAAGGTGAACTCCTTGGCAATGTTCTTCCCTATTTTTTCGGCATATTCCCTGATCGTGTTCAGCTCCCTTTTCAGCAAGGAAGTCTCCGGGCCCTTGTTCTGCACCTCATCATTGTGCTGCATAATGTGCATGGAAAGTATCTGGTACACCAGCCCCTCCAACTGCAAAATGCGGATCATGCCCTCGGCGGTGACCTTTTGTATGGACGATACCAGGTCGGCCATTCTCAAATTGTAGGACCCATAATAGGAAAACACATTCTTGTGGTCGGTGTCCAAAAACACCTTGTACAGTTGCTCGTTGAGCGCTTCGCCCTTGTTCATGCGCCTGCTCATGAACTGGTTCCTGCGCACGCGGATCACGTTGATCTTCAAAGGGATCCCGGCAGGCAAATAACCGTGGTTGAACCCATTGGCCCTGCTGGAAATGATCACCGATTGGTACTGTTCAATGATTTTCAGCTCGGTCATTTCCTGGTGCCCGAACTTGTGTCCGCAGTAGCCTTCCAAGCAATACACAAAACTGATGGGATTGTAGGTGGATGTGTCCGCAATGAGCGTGACCTCGTCAAAAAAAGTGATATCGTATTCCAACAGACTGGCGCCCCAGTCAAAGTTCAGCAGCCTGATCTGCCCTTTGGCCTTTTCGTTGTCCACTGAAAGGACATGCTGCCCCCATTTTTCCGTGATTTCCCCTCCTATACCGTTCTTGATCTGTTCTATGGTTTCGGAAGCATTCTTGGCGTTTACTTGAATGGTGATCATAGGTTGTACAGTTTTTAAGGTTGATGTAGAAAATTGCTCTGTTTAATTTAATCTGTTGGTATTTGACTGAAATTTGTCAGTTCGAGTGATTTTTCGAAAGAAAAATTGCACCTGCCTGCCGGCAGACAGGTCGAGAACCAGAATTTCAAGTTCAAAACCTATTCTCGATACAAAATTCCTTTGGAATTTCACTCGAATTGACGGTTTAGGTATAAAATACCTTCAAAATACACAACAGACTGTGTTCAATTATTTACGGCAAACAATGGACAAAAAGATGTGCTTTCACAAAACTTTCACATATGGTTACCATCACGATTAATAGGTAATGAGTTAAGTTTTTTGTCCAAAAAAGGTTTGTTTTGTATTGTTGTTGAATATGAAGAATTGAAGATTATGATCTACAAACTTTCCAATGCGGTTGAGAGAGAACTGATAGAGGCAGAGTTTGGAATACCCTTTAGATATCCGCACATATACACCCCGAGCCTTATCATCAATGGCTTCAATGAAACCAACCTGAGTGTGGTGACCATGCAGGCGCCCCACGAGATCAACTATGCCATTTGGGGGCTCATGCCACAGAACTTCAAGGAAGATTGGCACATTTTCCAGAACAATGCGAACACCCTCAACGTAAGCCTATCCGATCTGGAGGATATTGCCTGGATGAAGGAGTCCTTGGTCAAACGAAGGTGCCTGATCATCGTTTCGGGTTTTTACACCCATCTGCTCCACAATGGGGGTACCTCCACCTATCACCTGTCCAAGCCCTCACAGACCCCATTTTTTTTGGCCGGCACCTATAATATATTGGAGGACGGGTTCTATTGCAGCGCGCTGATCACCAGCAGTGGCAACACTTCCATTTCTTCCTATCACGACCTCAGCAACAAAGTGCCGGTGGTCATCCGCAAAGAGGATATGGGCTTTTGGCTGTCGGAAGAGACCTCCATTGACCAAGTGAAGGACTATATTGAAAGACCGCCCAAGGTGAAACTGAACGCCAATCTCATCACCAATGGTTCCTTTACACGAAGCATGGCCTTCCGCTCCAAAATAGGCGCCATTGACATAAAAGATTGAATTATTTGTCTTAAAAAGACATATTTCTTGTGCTTTTCTCGATCAAAATCAAGTTTTGGTAATTTTTTTGACCTTTTGAGTTAAAAGATAACCCGTTAAAGACAACCTTATCACTGTCGCATTCGCAACTTTGTAGTGTACCGTTTAAGAGATAACCGGACATTAACTTAAAACTTTAAACATGTTACGTTGGACCGTCACCTTTATAATCTTGGCCATTGTGGCCGGAATATTTGGATTTGGAGGAATTGCCGCAGGTGCGGCCGGTATTGCCAAAATACTGTTCTTCATTTTCATCGTGTTGTTCATAATTTCACTCATAACAGGAAGAAAAAAGATTTAGGACCACAAAAATCAATACGCATACTATCATTAACCTAAAAATTGAAATATCATGAGAAAATCAATAAGTCTATTCCTATTGTTCATCGCCATGGCCTTTACCATGAGCATGAACAGTTGCAGGGAAACCAAAGAAGATAAAGCAGAAGAGGCAGTTGAAGATGTGAAAGATGCTGCTGAGGACGTCGGGGATGAAGTTGAGGATGCCGCCGATGATGTTGGCGATAAGGTTGAGGATGCCACGGATGATAATCCTTAACCATTGATTATAAAACTCCTTATGACTCTGGCACTAAAGTGCCAGAGTTTTTTTATGGCCCCATTTGGGGCCAGGGCATCTTAAAAAAGTAAAACGGGTCCCCAATCGGCGGTTTTTTAAAATTTTCGGAGTAGATTGTACCCACGGTGCACCTTGCCCACTATGATATGAACACCTCCTTGACCATTGCGCACATTGCGATATCCCTTTGGGCCATCGGTGCCATAGTGTACCATGGCAAACGCCCGTCCCGCTCCATCAGTTGGGTCCTCGCCATCATTGCAATTCCGTTTGTCGGTGCCATCCTCTACTATCTTTTTGGAATGAACCGCAGAAAGTTCAAGTTCTTCAACAACAAGGAATTTGAACGACGGAGGAACTACAGCCCCGGAAGCGATACCAAAAGGGAAGGTGAAATTCCCGATTTTGGCACGGATACCCGAAAAAAAAGATTGAGCCGACTGGTAAGTACCTCCTCCGAAACAAGTCCCTCCTCGGGCAACAAGATCACGGTGCTACAGGATGGTGGGGAAACCTTCAATGCCATTTTCAAGGCCATGGAAGAGGCCAAGGAATCCATTCACCTGCAGTACTACATTCTGGAAAGGGGCGCTCTTTTGGACAAAATGTTGGACCTTTTCCAAAGGAAAATAGCCGAGGGCGTGGTGGTCAGGATCATTTATGATTCCTTTGGCAGCTACAGGCTCAGGGGGCGGCCCAAGAAAAAGTTTAGGGACATCGGGGTAAAGATCCATCCCATAATGCCCATCCGGCTCACCAACCTGCTCTTCTCCCTCAATTTCAGGAACCATAGAAAAATTCTGGTCATCGATAACAAGGTGGCGTTCACGGGCGGGGTAAATGTGTCGGACAAATACATCAAACATGGCGATGGACTGGGCAAATGGAAGGATGCCCACTTGAAACTGGAGGGACCCATTGTGAACGACATCCACCTTGTATTCCTCAAGGATTATTTCTTTGCCAGCAAAAAGGAGCATTTCGAGGTCAGGGACCATATTTCGGAACAGCCGGTCATGGGCAATGTGGATGCACAAGTGGTGGCCGGGGGACCCGATTCCACACTCCCTACCATCATGTACCAATATATTGGTATGATGAACCAGGCAGAAAAAACCATCTGCATCGCCAACCCCTATTTTCTGCCGGGTGAAACTTTTTTGCAGACTTTGAAGATCGTTGCCCTCGAAGGCGTGGAAATTTCCCTTCTGCTCCCCAAAAAATCGGACTCCATCGCCGCAAAGTTTGCCATGTTTTCCCAATTTGAGGAATTGTTGGAAGTGGGCGTGAACATTTACCTTCGGGATGATTTTTCGCACAGTAAGATCTTGATCGTGGATGATGACCTGGTCTCCATTGGCTCCGGAAACTTTGACATCCGTAGTTTTGAACTCAACTATGAGGCAAATGTCCTCATCTACGATAGGGAAACCAGTATCGAATTGAAAGACGAGTTTCTGCGTATTTGCCAAAATTCCGAGCCGGTCACACTGGAACGGTTCAGGAACAGGTCGGTGTGGCAAAAATTCCTTGAAGGGGTGTTCAAATTCTTCAAACCGCTGCTCTGATCGGTGATAAAGAAACGTTAAAATCCCATTGCCATAAACTGCCCTTTCGTCCCCAACACCAGTATTGATAGAAGCCCCCTTAACACATTGAAAAAAAGGCACTTCTTAATGTTTTCATAAATATGAAAATCAAATGGTTCCATAGCCAGAAAGTATGGAACTAACCCTTATATTTAGGGTACACCGCATAATTTTAAAACAAAAATGACCCAAGAGTTATTAGCAAAGGCAGAAGAGTTTGAGAGCAGACCCATGAGCCACATGTCCACCAGCGACAGGGTAGAGGCTTCAAGGGAAGCAAAAAGGTTGATCCTCTCCATCAACGAGATCTATAAAAAGACCAAGGATTCCAAACTGATGGACATCATGAAGAGTCTTACCGAAAAGAAACGCAAGATCGAAAAGCGCCTTAAAGGCACTCCCCTGGTATAGGGAATAGCATAACATCGTACAGGAAGGAATAAGTGCATGGCCACAAATGTCCTTCCTGTTCTTTTTTTGCAATGCTTTGATTTTCAACACTTAAATCAATTGTAGTCATTGCCCTACACAGCATTTCCCCGCTAGTTTTTCCATCCACAAAGTATTTTTGACCAGTTATATCCTTTTTCCTGCAACGAATAAAATTGTGGATTGAAGGCACAGGTTTTTGACTAATTTCGAGGAAACAATCAACTAAAACACCTTTGAAAAATGAACACTGTAGAAGTAAAGTTGGGGTATTTCTTTTGGTATTCCGTGATTACCGTTTCCATACTTTCCCTCATCACCAACCTGTACCATTACATTTTTTAAGCTATACTGGACACCCATCATCAATCAAGAACTTCCCATAATTACAAATGTCTCTCGCAAAGGGATGCCGTGCCGGTGTCCCTTTTTGCTTTCTCCCCTATTGGACTCGCCATTGCCCCGACCATTTTCCTCCTAAATAAATAGTAGGGCATACCGTTCAGTGTGCCAAATCTGCCTATCTTTAGAGTGCATTAACGACCTCCCACAAAACAAGATCAGTTGAGCGACAGCCTACTTTTGATACTCACCCGAAACCCAGAACTCGGCAAGTGCAAGACCCGCCTCGCTGCCAAAGTGGGCGACAGAACAGCACTGGAAATCTATCAGTTTCTCCTGCAGCATACCGTTTCGTTCACAAAGCACCTCAAGATGGAGAAATGGGTGTACTATTCGGAAGAAATCTGGGAAGATGATATTTGGGACAGTGAACGGTATCAAAAAAAGCTTCAGATCGGGAAAGGTTTGGGGGAACGCATGCAGAATGCCTTCAAGGACGGGTTCCGGGCAGGGTTTGAAAAGATCATCATCATCGGCAGTGACATGTACCATCTGGAACAGGCCGATCTTGAAGAAGCTTTCGCCAAGCTGAACGAACACGATTATGTGGTGGGCCCCGCAGAAGACGGCGGATACTACCTTTTGGGCATGAAATCGTTGAACCAAACCCTGTTTCAGGACAAAAAATGGGGAACCGACACCGTCCTGGCCGATACCTTGCATGACCTGAAAGCCGAAAACGTGGCCCTATTGGACGAGAGAAACGACGTGGATCACTATGAGGACATCAAAGATATCAAGGCCTTTGCGCCTTTTCTAAAACATATGACACAATGACCCAGACACAACTTAACGAATCTGTAGAATATTTGAAAAAGAGGGGCTTCGAAGCTCCAGAAATTGGCATCGTGCTCGGAACCGGATTGGGACAGCTGGTCGATGGCATCGAAAACCCCATCGAGGCCCATTACAACCACATCCCCCATTTTCCCTTGGCCACGGTGGAATTTCATTCCGGAAAATTGATCTATGGTACCCTTGCCGGAAAAAAAGTGGTGGTGATGCAAGGCCGATTCCATCTGTATGAAGGTTATGACTTTGTGGACATCACCTATCCCATTCGGGTGATGCACCAATTGGGCATCCAAAAACTGTTCGTGTCCAATGCGGCAGGGGCCATCAACCTAGACTTCAAAAAAGGGGACATCATGCTCATCGAGGACCATATCAACCTTCAGGGAGGGTCGCCATTGGCCTTCAAAAATGTATCCGCCTTCGGGGACCGATTTGTGGACATGAGCGAACCGTATGACCTGGACATGCGCAAAAAAATCGAGGCCATTGCCCAAAAAGAGAACATTTCCATCAAAAAAGGAGTGTATGCCTCCGTGGTAGGTCCCCAACTGGAAACGAAGGCCGAATACCGTATGCTGAAAATGATTGGTGCGGACGCCGTGGGAATGAGTACGGTTCCCGAAGTAATCGTGGCCAATCATTTACGACTACCCATCGTAGCGGTATCCGTTTTGACCGACGAATGCGACCCGGACAACCTCCAACCCGTCAATGTGGAGGAAATCATCGCCATCGCCGGAAAAACAGAGCCCAAAATGATCCAATTGTTCACCGAATTGATAAAGCAACTATGAGTTACCTAGACGCCACACAAGACCTTTACAAAGAAGCGGCCATTTCCCCCAACGTGGGACTTTGCTGCACCACCACGCCCATTTGGCAGTTTCCCGGACTGTCCATCCCCAAGATCATGCAGGAAATGAACTACGGGTGCGGGAGCACCGTGTCCGCACAGGATCTGGTGAACGACCCCAAGATCCTCTACGTGGGTGTGGGCGGAGGTATGGAACTGCTGCAGTTCTCCTATTTTTCCAGACAAAAGGGAGGGGTCACCGGAGTGGATTCCGTGGACGAAATGCTGGAGGCTTCCCGAAAGAACTTTAAAATTGCGGAGCAGGAGAACGATTGGTTTAAAAGCGAATATGTGGACCTGGTCAAGGGAGATGCCCTGAACCTGCCCATCCCCGATGAGAGCATGGACGTGGCCGCGCAGAACTGTCTGTTCAATATTTTCAAGATGGAAGACCTCCAAAAGGCCGTCGCCGAGATGTACCGCGTGCTGAAACCCCACGGCCGATTGGTCATGAGCGACCCCATCTGCGAACAGCCCATGAACGATGAACTGCGCAACGATGACCGATTGAGGGCGCAGTGCCTCAGCGGCAGCATTCCCTTGAAAGATTACGTAAAAGTGTTGACCGATGCCGGATTTGGCACCATAGAAATCAGGGGGCGAAGGTCATACAGGGTATTGTCTCCCAACCACTACCCAACGGACGAGCTCATCCATATCGAATCCATCGAGATAGCCGCCATCAAAGACCCGATGCCCGAGGACGGCCCTTGCATGTTTACCGGGAAAACGGCCATTTACTACGGAAACGAACCTTATTTTGATGACAACAAAGGGCATGTGCTGCTCCAAAACCAGCCGTTGGCGGTTTGTGACAAAACAGCTTCGGCGCTTGCGAAGGCATCAAACGAAATCCATGTGAGCGAAAGCACCTGGCATTACAACGGCGGGGGCTGCTGTTAGATCAGTTGGGTTATTTGGCGATGAAAGTTTTGGAGGATTCATAGTCCATAAGGATGCCTTCGGATATCCATTTGGCCAAAGCCTGCCTATTGTCCGGGTCCAAGATCCGGCGTTGGTCCTTTTTGCTCCTGATGTTCCCTATTTCGATATAGGCCATGGCCGGAAGCGTATTTTTCACCACATACAGACTGCTGCGCTCCATGAATGTGCCATTGTACAATCGGCTCGGTTGGAATTTTTTGTATTTCCTCAAAAAAGTCTGATGGATGCTCTCGGCCAATTTTTTGCCGTTCTTGCTTTTTTCGTGGTGGTAGAAGAACACATCGATGTTGGTGCCCTCGCCCCTACTGTCCACGTGGATCACCAATAACCGCTGGTGCTTGCCCACATTTTTTCGATAGAGATCGTTCACCGCTTCGGTGCGCTGTTTCAAGCGGGCCAACTGCCCCAAGGGAAGGGGTTGGGAGAGCACGGTTTCGTCCGTATCCAGTTCAAGCACCCTTTGGTCCCTGATGCCGTCATTATTGTCCTGCACAATGATGTGCACTTCCGCCCCATGCGAGATCAATTCCCGGGCCAACCTGAGTGTGACATCATAGGCATACTCATCTTCCGCGATCAGCTTGTCATTGTATTTTTCCACTGCCCCCGGGTCGGGACCCCCATGCCCTGAGATCAGGTAATAGACCGTATCGTCCAAACGATTGCTCGCCACATCCACCTTTTCGAACTGTTCACCAAAAATGGGATAGGCAATCCTCTTGTCCGTTTCTTCCACTTTTGTGGTTTCCAAGGTATCCGGTAAAAAGTAGGAACGCCCCATCAGCAAGGATTCATCCTCCCCCAAATGTTCGGCGTTCAACGCCACAAACTTGTTGTAGAATTTTGTTGGGCTGATGCCATGTCTTCTAAGGAGTGAATAAATCCCGTCCCCTTCCTTGGCCACCGCCTTCATATTGGCCTCTTGGGCCAATCCAACTCCTTGAAAATGAACAAAAAAAAGTAAAACTGATATTCGTATAAATCTCATTTAATTCTCAATCTGCAAATCAACATAATCGTTCATAATGCCATCACTGATCAAGCTGGCAAACTGCTTCTTGTCCGGACGCACTGCTATTTTTTGGTTCGATGTTTTGGAAGCGTTCTCAAGGGTGAGCAAGCTTATGGCCGGAAGAATGTTCCGGGCCAGGTACAGGCTGTTCTTGTCCTCAAAGATCATATCGACATCCTTGTACGACCTGCTCGAAACACTGGTCCGCTTGAACATGCTTTGGATATTTTCCGCCAATCGCTGGCCTTCTTCACTCTTTTTGTCATGGTAAACGGCAACCTCCATATCCTCTTTGCCCGATACCCCATCGGCACGTATCACCAAAACCCGTTGGTACTTTCCACTGTTCTGTATGTAGCGCTTGTTGATGACCTCAATGTAGCTCCCCATTTTTTGGGTGGCCGTCACGACATCGCCATTCGAAGGTTCGGAAACCCCATCGCCCATGATATAGACTTTGGCCCCATGGACCATGAGATCGGCGGCCAGGCTTTCCGCCACATCTTTCACATAATTGTTTTCCGCATTCTGGGAATCTTCGGTGATGATGTAATACACTGCATCTTTCAGCTTATCGCTCTTGAGGGACATTTGGGCCAGTTCCCCATCAAAGATGGGTTCTTCGGCACCTTCGCCCGTGCGGACCACCACGCCTGTTTTCTTGAGGGCATCCGCAGCCTGTGGAATTTTGTAGGCCGTTCCCACTTTCAGGAAACTGCCGTCCTTGATGTTTTCGGAATTGAGCTTGACAAACTCCTCGTAGTGCCTAGCGGGGTCCAGTCCCTGTTTTCGCAGAAGGGAAAAAATCCCGTCACCCTGTTCGGCCTTCACCATATAATAGGATGCCTCTTGGGCAAACAGCATGGTACAGGCACATACCCATAACAAAAGGAATGATACTGATTTCATTATCGCATTTTAATTGGGAGGGTGCACTGCAAAGATGGGGAAAAAATTGCCAACCAAGTCCTTCAATGACGGGAAAAATCCGACATTTTTCGCTCAGCCTTAGAGACTTGACTTTTTGATCGGTGCGTAACGCTGCCTGATGACGGATTCGGCGGGCTTGTTCTGTGGGGTAAACCTGTTGTCGGCGATCCCTCCGGCCCTATCATGGTGGATGAACCACTTCCAGACAAAGCCCCCGGCAAACCATTCCTCGTCCCAAAATTCGTCAAAAAGCACCTGCGTGGCGTCGGCCTGGGCCTGTAGGTTCACCCTTTCCTCGTTCCTGTCCACCAGCCAGGGCTTTTTACCCGTATAGTCCATGCTCCTGTACCCAAACTCGGTGAACAGTATAGGCCTGTCCAATTGTTCGGCAAGTTCCATCATCTTCGTTTTCCACGGCTGCCATCCCGTTCGTAGGGTTTCCTTGGTGGGGTTTTGTCTTTCGCAGAGAGGAAAGTAAGCGTTCACCCCAATATAGTCCAGCTCGCCCCAAAAAGGAGTGTTGGTATACTCGTCCCAATTGGCCGCATAGGTCAATTTTCCCTTGTACACCTCCCTGACCCTGTCCACGAGGTCGGTCCAGAATGCAGGTCGGTTTTTGACAAATGTGGCGAGTTCGGTCCCGATACAATAGATATCGGCATGGGTCTCCTCCGCCAATCCTGCGTAGTGCAAAATGAACCGGGCATAGGAGTCCTCCAATGCTTTCCAATCGGCTTCGGACTGCATGGCCATGTTCCCCGTAAACTCGCCCCTACTGATCCAGATCTGGGGTTTCAGCATCACCTTTACCCCATTTTTGTGGAGCATTTCGATGTACTGCTTGGCCCCTTTTCGGGTTTCCCCGAACCATTGCCTGTCCGAATCAAAAACAAGGTTGGGCGTGTGGGGATCTTGCATAAAGCCGAAGGGCATGATGGCCGCATGGTTGGCATGGAGGTCCAGCACGGGGTCCACATGGGACTGGACGACCTCTTCCCGGGACGCCACAAAGCTCACTCCGTTGATCTTTTCGGGTTTATGCCCCGTACAGGAGAGCAGTACCAGACCGCATATCAAAACCAGTTTTTTCATGTTGGGCATTCAAGTGCCTCTAAAATAGTGTTTTTAAGGGAAAGTTTTGATGATGGATCAATGGGTGGGAGTTTTGTTTATTGGTTTCGAGTATTGCTCGGTTGATGAAATCCGTGAAGATTTTTGTAAATAGACCTGCACTAGTAATTAATTTGAAGGCTGTTATTTTTTTACAAAAGCATTTAATTTTTCACTTAACTCTACTTTTTCGTAGTTTGAATTAATTTTACTTATTTCATTATCATCATAAATTGGGTAGAAAGATTGTACTCTATTAATCTCAATATCTTCTTTTCCTTTAATTTGCCTTATCCATTTCTTAAACCATATATGATAAACCACTTCTTTGAACTTGAAAATTATATTATCTGTTTCATTTAAATTTATAAGATTCAGTTTGTCAATTTCCGTCAATATATATCTTAAATCTATGTGTAATTCTTTTGGGTGAAAGTAATTGTAATGAAATGTTTTATCTGGTCTGTCCTTAATATGTTCGGAATAATGTCGACTGATTATGTGTATAAATAAATTGTACTAGCCACTACTTAACCTGACAGTTGTGGTTAATCTGACACTTGAAAAGAACCTTTAAGCTCATTGTGATCGA
>NZ_JAUZVW010000025.1:0-16688 GCF_033441575.1 Flagellimonas baculiformis | reverse complement strand
AAGAACAGCCATATCTATTTTGGGAAGGACAAGCATTATTACAGCGTGCCCTACAGACATATAGGCAAACAGGTCAAACTGGTCTATACCGACAACATCGTCGAGATCTACCATAAGCACGAAAGGTTCGCCGTACATACAAGGGACAGGAAAAAATACGGCTATACCACCTTGGCCGACCATATGCCCTCGCACCACAGGTTCGTAAGCGAATGGAGCAGTAAAAGGTTCATCGATTGGGCGGGCAATATCGGCGGACACTGTAAAGGGTACATCATTGCCATCCTGGAGAAGAAACAACACCCGGAACAATCCTATAAGTCCTGTCTGGGCGTGCTCCACCTTGCCAAAAAGTACGGAAGGGGACGTCTTGAGAATGCGTGCAAACGTGCCTCGGAATATGGTGCGTACAATTATAATATGGTCGAGCGCATCCTAAAAAAGGGGTGGGACCAGATCGATGAAGGTATCGACGGGAACATGGAAATGCCCGAGCACAACAACATAAGGGGAGGAAAATACTACGAATAGGAACAATACTTAAAAACAGAACATATGAACGAAAAAACAATGCAATTGATGAAAGAAATGAGGCTCTATGGAATGCACAGGGCCTTCACCACAACAATGGAGACCAGCGGCCCGTCCACTGGTTACACCAACGATGAACTGATCGCCTATCTCGTCCAGTGCGAATGGGACGACCGTCATAACCGTAGGATAGAGCGATTGACCAAGTCCGCAAGGTTCAGGTATACGGCCGTCATGGAGGCTATAGACTACCGACCGTCACGCCAACTGGACAAGAACCTGGTCCGGCGGCTCGGTTCCTGCGGGTTCATCCAAAAAAGGGAGAACATACTTATTACCGGTAGTACCGGCGTGGGCAAAAGTTATCTGGCCTCGGCCATCGGCCACCAGGCCTGTTCCATGGGGTCAAAAACGATGTACTTCAATACTGCAAAGCTCTTTACCCTGCTCAAGACATCAAAGGCCGACGGCTCCTATCCAAAACAGATAAACAAACTTGAAAAACAGGACTTGCTCATCTTGGATGACTTCGGCCTTAAACCATTGGACAACATCAATAGGCATGCGCTTATGGAGATCATCGAGGACAGGCACGGCAAAAAATCCACTATAATAGCATCACAATTGCCCGTATCAAAGTGGCACGACATCATCGGGGAGAGAACACTGGCCGATGCCATTCTCGACCGTTTGGTGCATACAGCTCACAGAATAGATATAAAAGGAGAATCAATGAGAAGAAAATTGAAAAATAAAAACTAAGTTTAACCCACGGATAGATCAAATCTGGGCAGTCCATTTGCCATGGTCAGTTTCATCCGGCGAAGGTGGGTCAGTTTACCCGGCTTATCCAACTACCTGAAGGAATTTCAACCAAAACCCTAGCTTGGTCCGCTGGAATCTCAACATTCGTTTTCATATTCACCCCTTCGGCAACTATTTGATGGGAAACTATGTCGTACAAATCAACTTTTTGCTTGCTTTGGCATTGATACGTTACAGTTTTCGATTCCTGATGGGGATTGTACAATAAAAACGTAGGATACGATTCTTTTTTGTAAAAATCGGTGGCCAAACAATTCAACTTAAGGATTCCCGGCACATCGGTACTTTCTATAATGGCCCCTGCAATGCCTACGTGACCACTACCATAAACACTGAATTGTGATACATCAGGGTTATTCGGATTCCAATGGGGGCCGTCCCCAATAGCAATAGGTGCCTCCATATCGGGATAGCCCTCCAAATGCACGTTCTTGATCAGTCCTTCATAAGCAATGACTCCCTTTGTATGCTCTTTTTTGTTGGGCAGGGTCTGATGATTATCGGCCATTTCGTAAGGGTAAAAGAATTTGGAGGCGTTGGCCGCATTCAACATCCACTTTCCAATGGTCGAAGCGTATCTAGTATCGTAGCGCACCATAGGCACCAAGGGCCACATGGTGTCATAGGTGTTCATTAAAAACGCAAAGCCCCCATGATCTACAGTGCTGCCTACCAGCCCAGATACATCATACCCGTTCCAGTTGTCCAAAAGTACGCCCCAACCTTCACGACAAACGGAATCTCCATTAAAGGTCCAATCCAGCAACTTATGGTAATCGTAATTTGTTCCCTGTTCTGCATTCAAACGGGCTGCCGTGTATGCCCCAAAAGGCATTAAAATCTCATAGAAACGGTTTTCTTCCAAGGACAAAAGTGCCTCTAGAGCAGATTTAGCCCCATCAAGGTATTTTGGTTCTTTAAATTTTTGAAATGCTGCATACAAAACATACGCATGCCCTGCTGCGGCATCTTCTTGGTGACAAATCCAATTATCCTTGGGTTCCATTGCACCGTAATCAAAAAAGGTATGTCCATAATTTCCAGCCAATATGGAATCCGCTTCATAAAAACGATCAGCGATGGATTTTTGCAAGCGCTCAAAATCGGGGTGTTGCGGATAGAAATCGGCCACTCCGTAGAAAAGTAGGTTGGGGTACACATCATACCACCAGTCCCTGCCATAGCCACCGCCCAAGAGGGCCACTTCCGGGCAGGTATTGTTCATCATAATGTCCCAGCCTGTTTCTGAGTTAAAATAATTTTTTAGCATGCCCACATAATCCTCTCCGTTTTGGTCGGACTTGTCTATGCCCACCAAGGAGGCCCCCAAAACGGAGCTTATCGTGTTCAGGGATTCATGGAACATTCCTTGGTTGTTTTCCGAACCTTGTCTGGCATCGCCAAGGGCAGTATAGATTCCAAAAGTTTCCTGATCAAAATTTTTCTTGCTCCCATCCTTCCAGACCAATGGCCAATACTCGCCGGTCTGGGTACTGTCGTATACAACTCGATCATAGAACAGTGCCAAATCCTTAAAATCAAGGATTTTATAAGGCTTGGGCATATAAGGCATACTGTCTACACGTGCAATGGGCATTTGGGCCACGGACTGCGGCACTGCCTTTTCAGTTTTTTTGCAAGAGGTCGTCAAGACCAAAAAAGTCCCTGCTATGGCAGCAAGGATGGTTTTATTCCATTTCATGTTCCAGTTCTTTTTGTTTTTTCAACAATTGTTTAGCAATTATTATCGAAATCAGTTGCAATGTTCCTATAATCAAAAGGGCATATCGTAAAGCTATTTCTGTGCTTCCAAAATAGGCAAGTGCAAGAAAGGTCAATGCCCCGATAAACCTCCCTACATACAATCCAAATTCATGGTTGAGAATATATGAAAACTCATTCCTTCCCTCAAATTTGGCCATAACGTCTATCAATTTCAATTGAATGGGAAAATACGCAATATCCAAAATTGGCCGTGCAATCAACAAAAACAACATGAACAGGATCACCCCTGTGGCATTGAACAGCAATCCGTTGAAGAAAGCGGCCAGAAAAAAGCATACCAGACCCACACTAAATATGGCCAGTCTATGCTTTGGTTTGGAATACTTGCCCAAAAGGAGCATGATGAACGCAGCGATCAGGGCACCGACGGATTGGGCCGTGCCCAAGGTTCCCTCAGAACCAAAGAAGGTCATCATTAGCATGGCCGGAGCGGTTACAATAAACCCTTGGGCCAATCCTTTTAAGTACGACATCTGTATCATCTTCTTCCAGACGGGATGAAATTTAAAATAGAGAAATTTTTCGCTCTTGGGTTTTTCGTACGACCCCATGTGAAAAATCACAGAGGCCAGTATGGTTATGGCAAAAACAACCACGGTGACCATTTGGTAGCGTAAATTAACGCCTTCATTGGCCATGGAATCACCATTGACAAGATACCAGCCCACCATAATGGGTACAAGTACCCCAGTGACCGTGTAACAAAAAGTATCCAGACCGTAGTAAAAATTACGGGTGAAATCCGTAGTTGTGGTCAGTACCAAATAATCCCGATTGGACCAGTAGAGCCCAAAGGACATTCCCATGATAAGACCGGCCATGGTCAACCCCAAATAACTGATCTTATCCAAAGACATCATCACCACCATGGAAACACCGCTAAGGAGCATGCCCAAAGAAAACAGTTTTTTAACATCTATCCGGTTCAACAGATAGCCATTTACCAGAAAGGTCAAAGGTATTCCGGAGTAAATGGCCAGTTGGTACAGCATTACCTTGGCGGGGTCGTTTGAATTTCGCATAATGTAGGAGGCCACAAAAATATCCACCACTGGTAATACAAATGCGTAAACAAGATTGGTGATGATAAGAATTTTGGCACTTTTGGAGAAATCTCCCCATCCTATTCCAATTGATTTTTCCATTTTTTAGCTTAAGGTGTTGAGAATTTGGGTTATGGATAGGGTGGCCAATGCCATGTATTCATCCGAAGCTCCGTAGTACATATGGATTTCGTCTCCATCCACTACGTGGCCATTGGTAAAAATGACCTCGCCAAAGAATCCTTCCTTTTCATAGATTTCCTCGGGCTCCATAATGGGTGTTTGGGACCGGGATATTACTTTGGATGGGTCGTTGAGGTCCAACAACAAAGCACCAAGGCAGTATCTGTGTCTGTGGTCTGCCCCATGATAAATGGCCAGCCATCCTTTTTCAGTTCTTATGGGTGCGGCCCCGGCGCCCAATCTGGCACTATCAAATGCGTTGGGACGTGTTCTGGCGATACATTTGTGGTTGCCCCAATGTATTCCATCAGGGGATTCTGCAATCCACATATAATTTCCGCCAAGCTCGGGACTACTGGGCCTATGGAAGGCATAGTACCGTCCGTTGACTTTCTCTTCGAAAAGGGCACAATCCTTATTGTGCGGACTAAATATCATACCGTGGGAAGTAAAATCCTTCCAGTCGGTGGTGGTTTTCAACCCAACACCCACACCTTTGGGGGAAACCATGGTGTAGGTAAGATAGTAGGTGTCCTTTATCTGCGACACGCGGCAATCTTCAATTCCATAACTTTCATAGGCGCCTTGACCAAAAAGTGGGGGAAATTCATCAGATTCCTTAAAGTTTACGCCATCCGAACTGAACAAAATCCTAAGATGGGATATTGTGGTGAGGTACTGTTCACCATCGTAAGTGATGACACGGGCATCTGAATTGTCCAATTTTGGATCATCAAGGGAAAAGTCCACTATTTTCAACTGTCCCTTTTCGTCATAAATGGGCACAGATACCATTCCTTCTTTTTGTTTTGTGCGTTCGGCCACCCTAAGAACAATGCCAGTTTTTCCATTGTAGGTGAATGCACCGGGATTCAGTAGGCATTCAATGATCATTTGGGGCTGGCTTGGTTTTAAGTCCTGTGGGGACAATAAAGGATTTTGCCCATGGCGGGCCACTACCTTCTTCATACGTATGTGTCTTGTGTTAATGTAGAGCAATTCAACCTGTTTGGATAGTGGCAAGTGCTTTACCTGCCACTACCCTTTTCAGGTCTTCCCAGATTTAGTATCCAGGATTCTGGATTATAGAACCTCCTGATTTATCTATGTCTGCTTGGGGGATGGGGTACAAACTATTGTGGGCTTGAAAGTTTTTGCCCAAATCTTGAAGTACGGTCTGTGCAATGCCCCATCGCTTTAGGTCATTGAATCTTTGTGATTCAAAACCTAGCTCCACCCTTCTTTCGGATTGGATCCATGCCCGCACCTGGGCCTGATCGTTACTATTAGGTCTGTCTGGCAACGTACCCGCAGGCACAACTTCTCCACTTGCGGTAGGTGAGTTACGCGCCCTTTCCCTAATTTGATTGATAAGGGCAACGGACTCCAAGGGGTCACCGCTCTCGTTCAGGGCTTCGGCCTTCCAAAGCAGTACATCGGCATAGCGGATGTAAATCTTGTTGCCCGGAGAATCATCATTCCCCTTATACTCTGTCAAAGACCCCATAATCTTGGGAGAGTGCTGGTTATCCACATTTATGGTGTAATCCAAGCGGGGATCATCAGATTCAAAGGCAGTCAGAAAATCATCGGTAGGCGCAAAAAAGCCCCAACCAGAAACAGCGGCAAGCCCGTTACCATTGCCCGGATTTTCACCAGATCGGTGATCGTAGGCAAAAATGACCTCTTGGTCGTTGAACTCCATGCCGGCATCAAAGGCATCGAAATAGTTGCCGTTTAGGTCATAAAAGCCCAAGTTGTCCAACTGGGTAATAAAATTTAGAACCTCAGCCCAGTTTTCGCCATAAAGGGCCAATTTTGCCTGTAGGGCAATGATGGCTCCCACGGAAACCCTCCATGGGTCCGTGGCATCTTGTTTTACCTGTGGGGCAAGGTCCCTAGCCGTTTGCAAATCGACCCCAATTTGGGCCATTACCTCATCTTTGGGAGCCCTTACCGACACCGAAAAGGCCTCTTCAAACGATTCCGGGGATTTTAGGATCAATGGGACATCACCAAAGTTGTTCACCAAATCAAAATAGTAATAGGCCCTAAGGAAGTATGCCTCGGACAAAAGCTGGTCCCTTCTGGCAGAGGATATCCCTGTCTTTTGTACCACTTCATCATTGGTTAAAAACCCTATGGCAAGGTTACTTCTGCTGATGCCTTCATAGTCGTATGTCCAAATTCCGTTGAATGCCTGATTTTCGGGTGTAAACACAAAGTTCCCGATTTCGTCCATCCAAGCTTGGTCACCGTCCGGATTCCATTTTTTGTTCATGTCATTGGCTGCCATATCCTGCAGAATAATGTCGTTGCGGAATACGGTACCAAGGTCCCAACGCCATCCGGGAATAATACTGTTCAAGGTATTCCGTAAAGGTTGATACGCGGATTCAACCGCAGATTCAACCGTTTCCATAGTAGGATCGGTATCCACTTGGTCCAGAGTGAGCAGACCAATGGGATCGTTGTCGAGTTCACTGGTGCAAGAAACCACAACCGTGAAAGTCAACAGTAGCAAAAAGGTTTTATATAGCTTTTTCATCTTGATTTTTTTTGTGATTAGAATTTAGCGTTTAGTCCAAGGAGTACTGAAGCTGAGCTCGGGTAGGTACCCTTATCTATCAAATCCGTTGTTTCTGGGTCCAAGCCCGTATAATCCGTAGAGGTCCAAAGGTTCTGTCCAGAAATATATAATCTTAGGGCGTTTATGCCACTTATATCCTTTAGGGTATACCCCAATTCGATGTTCTTGAGCCTGATGTAGGAGGCGTCCTCAACAAAAATACTGGATATCCTGCTGCTACCATTGTCCTCAAAAGCAACCCTTGGCACACTGTTGGTACTGTTCTCGCCATCCCAAGCATTTAAAATTGCCGTGGTAAAGTTGAACGGTCTTGTATCGTAATCTACGATTTTCTTTCCATCGTTATATCGATCTACACCCTCCACACCTTGAAAAAGAAAGGAAAAATCCCATCCTTTGTAAGATGAATTAAATGCCAAACCAAAGGTAAGATCGGGAATGGGCGATCCAATGAATTCCCGGTCATTGTCCGCACTTATGACGCCATCACCATTGAGGTCCTTAAAACGGATGTCCCCGGGCTTAGCGGACGGATTGGGTGTGCCGCTAAGGTGTTCGTCAATCTCAGCTTGGTTCTGGTAAATGCCTTCCATACGGTATCCATAGTAGGAATTAAGTGGTTGCCCTACAGTGGTGCGCGTTACCTCGCCTACAATGTTGGGGAGATTGGGGTGCAATTTTTCCACCTCGTTGTCCAAAGTGGCCAAGTTGGCATTGATGCTGTACTTAAATTCCTTATCGGAATTCTGATAGTTGACAGACAGTTCAAAACCTTTGTTCCTTACTTCCCCGGCATTAAGGATTGTAGGTTGAACGTTCCCCACAATGGACGGCAAGCTTATGGGCAAAAGGATATCACTGGTGTATTTGTTGAAATACTCTGCCGTTATGTTCACCTTGTTCTGAAAAAGTCCCAAATCCACTCCAAAGTTGGTCTGCTCTGAACTTTCCCATTTTAGATCTGGATTTCCAAAACGATTGGTCTTTACGATACCGTTTTCTTGACTGATCAAAGTTAGGTAGGTATAGTTGTCTATTTCTTGGTTTCCAAGAATACCCCAACTGGCCCTGAACTTTAAATTGGACAACCAATCCACATCGCTCAGAAAGGCCTCATCCGAAACTTTCCATCCCGCCGATACCGATGGGAAATATCCCCACTGGTTGTTCTCTGCAAATCGGGAAGAGGCATCGGCCCTTAGGTTGGCCGTAATCAAATATTTATTGTCAAAGGAATAGGAAGCCGACCCAAAATAAGAGAAAAGTGCCCATTCCGATGCAGATCCACTGTTCCAGATATCCAACTCAGTACCACCATAGTCCAAATAACGGAATTGCCCGGTGGTATACGGGAACCTCGCCCTACTGGCACCGATTGAGGAGGCATAGTTCGTGATGTACTCCATTCCGATCAAGGCACTCAAATCGTGCTTTTCGTTTAAAAGTGTTTTATAATTAAGGGTGTTGTTCACCGTTAGGGTAAAGGCTTCCCCTCTAGATTCATTTAAGCTGTTGGGCCTGTTTTGCCTTCCCAAACCAGCATCTATGGCATTCCCACCCCCATCATCATCACCATAATTCTCATTGAACACTTTGTTATGGAAAAACGAAAGATCGACACCCACATTTGTCCTGAATGTCAAATTCTTATTCTTTAAAAAACGATATTCCCCGAACACATTGCCAAAGGTTCTGTACATTCGCTCCGTATTATCGGTAAAATAGGCGCGGGCAATAGGGTTGCCCACCATTTCGTACATACTGCGCTGCAATCCGACATCATAGCCTGTTTCGGTGTAGAACGGCATGTCCGTGAACGGGTCCCTTTCGGTATAGGTGGGGTCACTGGCATCTTTGTAGACTGGAATCACAGGGGCTCGCAAAAGGGCATACCGAATAAGACTTTCCCCTCTTGATGCAACCAAATCATTCTTGTCATACGAAAGTTGGAGGTTGGTCCCGATCTTGATACGATCTGTCAAATCAGCACTTATGTTTGTTCTGTAATTTATCCGTTGGTATTTGTCATTATCATAAACTACAATTCCATCTTGACCAAAATACCCCAAGGACATGAGGTACTGTAATTTTTCATTACCGCCACTGGCAGTCAGTTGCAGGTTCTGCGTGCGTCCGGTTTCAAAAAGTTCGTCCAACCAATTAGTGTCGGCAAAATCGGAACGTCCTCGATCTGCAGTGTAGGGGTTGTCTCCTGTATAGGTATTGTCCCAAGCTTTTTCGAGCGTATTGATATACTGCGCAGCATTGAGCATATTGGGTAGGTTGGTGGCCTTATTGAATCCATTGAAATAATCCACATTAAAGGACATCTTTCCTTTTGCCCCTTGCTTTGTGGTTATCACCACCACACCTCCTGAGGCCCTGGAACCATAGATAGCGGCGGCGGCGGCATCCTTGAGAACAGTAATGGACTTAATATCGGCTTGGTTCATAAATGCAATATCCCTGGAAGGGATTCCATCCACAATGTACAATGGATTATTATTGCCAATGGTTCCTTCGCCCCGTATCCGTATTTCAACGGGGTCCCCTGGGGCCCCTGTGCTAGCGGTTACCTGTACACCAGCCACTTGCCCTTGAAGTGCTTGGGACACATTGGCCACCCTTGTTTTCTCAAGATTCTCTACATCCACCACTGCAACTGCTCCTGTAAGATCAGCTTTCCTTTGCGTGGTATACCCTACTATGACTACTTCATCCAGCTGCTGGGCATCTTCGGCCAAAACCACTTCAATACGGGTTCTACCATTTAATTCTATTTCCATTGGCAGAAAGCCAATACTGCTTACCACCAAGATAGCATCGGTGGCTACGTTCTGCAACGTAAAGTTTCCATCAAAATCAGTTGCCGTACCAGAAGAAGTTCCCTTGACCACAATACTGGCACCTGGTATGGGGACCTGTCCATCCGAAACATATCCTGAAACATTTACTTGGGCATATCCGGTGCATATACCCATGAACAGAAAAAATGCGATGAACGATTCTTTTAAAAATGAGTTAGATTTCATATTTCGCAATTTTAGTTTGTTTAAAATTATTAGTGTGCATTTTGTTTGTTGGTATTTTATGAATTTCACGATCTATCAAATGTACAGATGGTACAATTCGCAGGTGTACACTATATTTTCAAAAGTGTACACCGTGGTTTAAAAATCTGATTATGAGGCATATAATTTTTCAATAACGGACTGTTCGCGTCGTCTTGGGGATAGCTTTGCGGTTAAACAAGCAGAAGATAGTAGTGTTGGGAAAGGGTGGATTCCCTGATTTTCACTATTTATCGTTTTCAATGGTTTGTTCGTGGGGAAGGTCCTTCTTGTGGAAAAGTTGATAATCTTTCGGAGTCTTGTGAAACAATTTCTTGAATTCCCTATAAAAGTAAGATCTGTTATTGAACCCAGAACGATAACATACTTCTGTAACCGTTAAATTTGTTTTTCGAAGAAGCTCAGAGGCATGCCGTAATCGCATCGTTCGGATAAGATCCCCAGGCGAAAAGTTTAACAATTCCTTGGTTTTTCTATAGAGTTGGGATGTACTCATACCCAACTCCTGCTCTATAAAACTACTCTGAAGCTTATCGCTTTCCATATTGCTGCCGATAAGCCCAATAAGTTTTTCAATGAACAGCTTATCATCATCCTGTGTGATCAGGGCTGTTAAATCTTCAAAAGGGGAGCCTTGGGAGAAGTGTTTCAACATGCGCTCCCGTTCTTCCAACAGCTTTTGGATTCGCATGATCAAATAGTCTGGGTGGAAAGGTTTTGAAATATAATCGTTGGCCCCACTTTCTATCCCCATTATTTTATGGTCCATAGAGTCCTTTGCCGTGAGCATGACAAAAGGAATATGACAGGTATCCAAATCGTTCTTCACCCGCTTGCAGAGCTCCACCCCGTCCATAATGGGCATCATAACATCACTCAGAATAAGGATGGGTTCTTTCTTTTTAATAAGGTCCAGGGCTCTTTCACCGTTCGATGCGGTTTCCAAATAATACACATTTCCCAGAAGTTCCTCCAAAAGAAATTGAACCTCCGGGTCATCTTCCACCACAAGTACGTAGTCCTGTGTTTTTTTGGTCTGCTGTTCCAAAGTCTCCAGTTTGCCATTAACCGATTTTGTACCTTGATTCTCCTCGCCTTGATCAGTGATATCCCTTAGGTGCTGGGAGATGTATGGTGTGGGTGATGACAATTCTCCTGAAACGTCTGTTTTTCCACATGGGAACACCACCCTAAATGTGGTGTTTCTGTTGGGTTCACTTACCACTGATATGTTACCTTTCAATAATTGCACTAGTTTTTTGGTGTAGGCCAGCCCAATTCCTGTTCTAAACATGTTTGACCCAACTTCCTTATCTTGCTCCAACAGATAGAACTTCTCAAATATATCATCCAGTTTTTCCTTTGGAATTCCTTCTCCGGAATTTACTATGTTGAGGACCAAGTTCTTTTCCCCATCGAGTTCATGTAATTTAATATCCAGCTCTATGAAGCCTTCTTCAGGGGTATACTTGAATGCATTGGAGAGAAGGTTAAAAATAATTTTCTCAATCAAATCCTTATCAAACCACCCCAAGAGGTTCTTGGGCAGATTTACCACGTAATTGATGTTTTTCTTGAGGGCCATTTCATCAAAAAGCTCCGCTATCTGTTCCACAAGGCTCACCAAATCAAAATGTTCACTGTTTATTTTTAAATGCCCATCCTCAGCCTTTCTAAATTCCAAAATCTGTTGGGTCAGAAAAAGTAATCTCGACGTATTTTTCTTCACCATATCAAAATACTTTTTGGCCTTTTCATCAAAAGACATGGTTTCCCCCAACTTTTGGACCGGGGCCACCATCAAAGTAAGCGGGGTCTGAAGTTCATGGGCCACATTGGTGAAAAAATCAAGCCGATTCTCATGTGCCCTTTCCTCCTGTTTACGTATTAGGATGTTATGGGCCAGTGATCGTCTTTTCTTATAATATTCCAAAGTAAAAAGAATAATAAGTGCCAAAAGCACGGAATAAAGTATCCAAGCTGTGACCGAACGCCAGAATATTGGAGCTATATTGAATCGGACAGCTTGCACGGGTTCGCTCCATACTCCATCCCCATTGGTCCATTTAAGCCAGAGCTCGTATTTCCCCGAGGGTATATTGGTGAACGAAAGGTTGGTCCTGGCACCAATTTGATTCCAATCGGGGTCAAAATTCTTTAGTTGATAGGCATATCTACATTTCTTGTTGTTGATGAAGGTCAGCGCAGAGAACTCGATGTTAAGAAAATTCTGGTTATGGTTCAACTCGATGACCGAAGGTGAAAAACCTTCTGGACGGATGACCAAATTTTGATCATAGGGCGCACTTCCATCCTGACCACTTATCTTATTGATGAATAGGTTGGGTACCCTAACCGAGACATTTATCCGTTCTGGCACAAAATAGTTAAAGCCTTTTCGCCCCCCCATAAAAATGTACTTCGTACCGGCATAGGCAGCTCCGTCACCAAACTCATTGTCTTGCAACCCTTCTTCCTTGGTGTAATTATAAAAAACCTGATCGGCAATATCGAATTTTGAAAGGCCATAATTGGTGCTCACCCAAATATTTCCAGCTCTATCTGAAGTAATTCCATGTATGGTATTACTGGGCAATCCATCTTTGACCGTATAACGCAAAAATTCACTTTCACCTGTATACCGGTTAAGCCCAAAGCTCGTGCCAATCCACAACTCTCCCTTAGGGGACCTGTACATACAGAGAATATCATTGTTGGACAAGCTTTTTGGATTACTTTCATCGTGCATGTATACACTAAAGGTCTTCGTTTTTTTATTAAAAAGGTTCAAACCTCCCAGACGGGTACCTATCCATAAGGATTCATGGTCCCTGGGCACAATGGAGTAGATCATGTTACTGCTTATCTCCCCTATTTCACCCCTGTTCCCCATATATTGTTCAAATTCCTTCAACCACACCCCTTTGCTGGTTCGGATAAGCTTAAATCGGACAAGTCCAAATCCACTGGTCCCTGCCCAAATCATACCGTCTTCACCTTGGTACAGCGCGTAAACAGACCTAAATTGTGGTAAGTCGGATGTTCCTTTTATTTTATTCCATGGAACAAAGGTGTCCTCATTTAAATCATATAAGGAAACCCCAGGACCATCGGTTCCAATAAGCAGGAAGCCTTCCTTGGTATGTTGCAGTGAATAGACGGCGTTGTTAAGGCCACTATTCTCTTGATTAAGATTGACATACTTTAGTTTTTCATTTTTTTGACCCAAAAAGTCCGGTTGAAAACGAAACACCCCCTTACCCTTGGTTCCTATCCAAAAAGAATGATTTGGAACCTCAAGGAAGGAACGGACAATAGTTCCTTCAAATTCCGGAATTTGTTGACCGGACAATCCGTGAAAGGGCTTGTTGTTTTGATGCAACCGGAAAACCCCTTCTCCATCCGTTGCGGCCCAATAAATCCCTTCAGTTCCCTCAAACAGAGCTGTAAGCTTGTTGCCATTCAACATACTTAACCATTTTGGGGTAGATACACCTTTATTTTTCCCCACCAAAAAGTGTTGGGTATCCGATGAAATCACAACACCATCCTTTACCGAACCAATCACTGAACTAGGTTTGTCCAGCTCCACTTTTTCCTGATTCTCTGTGTCAGTGGAGAAAATAATGGGGGTACCTTCAAAATTGATCAAAAGGAGATTTTCCTTGTCCAATGCCTCAAAACTGAGTATGTTTTCCACAAGTGTTGTATGCCCCATGGCCTTCACCATTCCCATCTCTTGTTGAAGTTGAAGCATGAAAAGTTGACCTGATGCATCCAAAACAAGGAGCTTCTCTTCTTCCAAAAACTTCATCTGTACAATCGGAGATTTTAACAGTGTATCGTCCCAAACCTTTTCAAAAGAACCTTGATTGAACATTCCTATTCCCCATTCCTTGGCATATGCAAAGAGCCGCTTGTCAGGAGACAAAGCCATGTTGAATTCAGTATCCGTCAAAGTGACCTTGTCCTTTTTTGAAAAATAGAACCGTTCAAAATTGTCCGTTTGCTTATTATATCTATTAATACCGTGCATGGTGAGCACCCATACATTGCCCTGTACATCTTCAGTGACCTTTAACACCACCTGATTGCTCAAAGAGGTATCGTTGTTGAGCTCGGGCCTAAAAACCTTGAAACTGTTACCATCATATCTGTTCAGTCCATCCCATGTTCCCAGCCACAGGATATTGTCGGAATCCTGAAAAACAGTATTTACGGAACTGTGCGATATTCCTGTTGCATTATCAAGTTGTTTTAGAATATAATCTGTCTCTGATGAAAAATTGTTCAAAGGAGCTTTTCCCGAAAGTGGGTTGGCCAAAGAATCTTGATTTGACATACAGTACAAACCCTGTAGCCCTATCAAGCAGGCCAGTAATGACAAAAAAACCAGTGTTCTTTCATAGTTCCACATGAAATAAAAGTATCAAATAAGAATCAAAGTAAGTGAAAGTTTTACGGGGCTTTTGTTTTTGGAACTTTTCCAGTTGGAAAGAAACAGAAATTTCAGCAAACAAGATAATTGCATACTGGCAACTTCAAAGTTCAGCCATCTTGACCAAGTGGCCATGGTTTCAGTTGTATGTTCCTTAAGGATAAACTACGTTAAATTCATATGAATGAAGATTACTTGGGTTTACCTATTCCGAGTTATCCCAAACCATGGGTGACCAGAAAAAAGAGGGACCTGTTCCCAGACCCCTCGTTTAATCCGAATTAATCCTCAATTGCCTTGGCCTGCCGCTCCAAGACTGTAACCCTTTCCTTGATTCGTGCTTCACGCTTATGACGACTTTCGGCATAGGTTTGTTCAATACCCGAAATCTTATCCTTGTAAAAGGTCTGCATTGCCCCATAAAAGGATCGGTTGGTCAGGTCATTGGTGTGGTTGCTCTCCCCAAGGTGCACTTGCCGGGTCAACAGGAACCGTAGCAGTCTGTAGAAAGTCTCCTTCTTGAAGTTTTGTTTGAACCGGGCCACCAGTTCTTCGGGGGTTAACTTTGAATCCTCCCCAAGGAAATCCTTAAAATATTCCCTTTGGTCATAATATCCGATATTGTTTTCGAAGAATGAGATGGAAATGGCCACCATTTCATCCGTGGTCAACGCTTTCTTTCGATCAATATATTCCGTCTCCCTGATCATGTCCACCACCTCCTTGAACTGGTTGTTGTTTTCGATTTGTTTTTTCCGCATTTCCCGGGCATTGATCTTGATGATCTGTTCCTCTGGGGTACATTCTGACATCTTACGTTTCTCCAAAGGCTTTGCACTTGAACTTCCATCATTGACTTGTTCCCTGACCTTAATAAAAACAGGCTGTGTCAAATAGGTATCCGTTTCCAGAAGAATACCCTTTTCAAATCCATGGTCCAAGGCATTGTCCCATGCCTCCTTTTCCCCAGTAAAGGATTCTAAAGCCTCATTCAGGAATTCAGCCAATTCTTCCTCTGTGTATTCATAGTGCCGTTGCTCCTCTTTAATACTTTCCAAGGTAGGCTCAATTGGCTGCTTTAATATATCCAGTTCATTGGTCAAATGTACCTCAAGACCTACTTTTTCCATTTGGGCCATGACCCATTGGTTGCGTTCCTCCTCCATCCAGTATTTGCTAATGTTGGGCACCAGTTTCAGTCCCTCCTTTTTCACTCTTTTCAAGAGTTGCATAAATGTCTTGGTCTTTTTGTTTTCAAAACAGGATGTCCTGGTACAGACCATCTTCCCTTCCCCGAACAGGTTCCCTTGGTTGGCTGCGTTGAAGGGACAGACAACACATGCCCCTGCTTTGGGCACCAAAGTTTTGTCCGTTACATCAAAGCAGGCTTTGGTCAGGTCAAAGGTCCGACTTTCAACCATCCGTTTGATCCGATGCCCTTGGTATTCTCCTTCAAGGCTTTCCAGCATCATCTGTTGTTCCCCAGGTTCAAAAAGGGCCACTGCCACCCCAAGGGAGATGGTCATTTCCCCATTTCGGACAAAGACCCTAAACCCTTCGATCAATCCGGCCAATTTGATACGCTGGCGGATATAGTTCTCGGAACGCCCCAATCGTTTGGCAATTTCACCAGGTTCATAACGGTCCAACAGAAACTGTATGGCCTCGGCTTCCTCTGTGGGTTCCACATCCTTACGTTGCAGGTTCTCAATGATCTGCACTTCCAGAACTTCGGTATCGACATAGTTCCTTACCATTGCAGGGATAGTGGTCAATCCTGCCAATCTACTGGCACGGAACCGACGTTCACCCATGACGATGATATAGCCATCATCTGATTTTCGTACCGTGATCGGCTGTAACACCCCATGTTCGGCAATGCTCTGTGCCAAATGATGGAGACTTTGCTCATCAAAGGTCTTTCGGGGTTGTGTCGGATCTGGGGAAACCGAACCGATTTCCAACATCTGGATCTGCGGAACGGAATTCTGTTCCTCCTGCGGTGTAGGTCGCTTTGCTTTTGACGATTGCTTGGCGTTTCCCTTGCGTGTCACTCTTTGTTTTGTTTGTGCTTCCATGATTTTTGGATTTTGGTTAAACAATATTTGAGCATTGACCAAGCGGAAGACAATATTTTGGAGTGGGAAGGAAACGGAATCGTTACTTAGCCGATAGAAATAATATTGTTAGAACAGATACAGTTCTATCTTGAAATTAATAGT
>NZ_JAUZVW010000024.1:0-18266 GCF_033441575.1 Flagellimonas baculiformis | reverse complement strand
AACAGGTCAAGCTGGTCTATACCGACAGTATCGTCGAGATCTACCATAAGCACGAAAGGTTCGCCGTACATACAAGGGACAGGAAGAAATACGGCTATACCACCTTGGCCGACCATATGCCCTCGCACCACAGGTTCGTGAGCGAATGGAGCAGTGAAAGGTTCATCGATTGGGCGGGCAATATCGGCGGACACTGTAAAGGGTACATCATTGCCATCCTGGAGAAGAAGCAACACCCGGAACAATCCTACAAATCTTGTCTGGGCGTGCTCCACCTTGCCAAAAAGTACGGAAGGGAGCGTCTTGAAAATGCGTGCAAACGTGCCTCGGAATATGGTGCGTACAATTACAATATGGTCGAGCGCATCCTAAAAAAGGGATGGGACCAGATCGATGAACGTATGGACGGGGATATGGAAATGCCCGAGCACAACAACATAAGGGGAGGGGAATACTACGAATAGAACAATATTAAAAACAGGACATATGAACGAAAAAACAATGCAATCGATGAAAGAAATGAGGCTCTATGGAATGCACAGGGCCTTCACCACAACAATGGAGACCGGCGGTCCGTCGACCGGTTACACCAACGATGAACTGGTCGCCTATCTGGTCCAGTGCGAATGGGACGACCGGCACAACCGTAGGATAGAGCGATTGACCAAGTCGGCAAGGTTCAGGTATACGGCCGTCATGGAGGCCATCGACTACCGACCGTCGCGCCAACTGGACAAGAACCTGGTCCGGCGGCTAGGTTCCTGCGGGTTCATCCAAAAAAGGGAGAACATACTTATTACCGGCAGTACCGGCGTGGGCAAAAGTTACCTGGCCTCGGCCATCGGCCACCAGGCCTGTTCCATGGGATCAAAAACGATGTACTTCAATACTGCAAAGCTCTTTACCCTGCTCAAGACATCAAAGGCCGACGGTTCCTATCCAAAACAAATAAACAAACTTGAAAAACAGGACTTGCTCATCTTGGATGACTTCGGCCTTAAGCCATTGGACAACATCAATAGGCATGCACTTATGGAAATCATCGAGGACAGGCACGGCAAAAAATCCACTATAATAGCATCACAATTGCCCGTATCAAAGTGGCACGACATTATCGGGGAGAGAACACTGGCCGATGCCATCCTCGACCGTTTGGTGCACACGGCACACAGAATAGATATAAAAGGCGAATCAATGAGAAGAAAATTGAAAAATAAAAACTAAGTTTAACCCACGGATAGATCAAATCTGGGCAGTCCAATTGCCATGGTCAGTTTCATCCGGCGAAGGTGGGTCAGTTTACCCGGCTTATCCATGGAGTGAACAGATTGGCATCAAAATTTTGAAATCCGCCTATTCCGGTACGTTCCATCCAATCCAAATCTTTTTGGATGCCATCTTTGGTGACATTACCGTTCATCCAATGCCACCAAACCCTTGGCTTGGCTTCATTCGGTGGATTCTTAAATCCTTCTTCCAATTGAACTGCATCAAAGGTAGGGGCTTCCTCTGTCTTTGGTCCACAGGATATCATCAGAAAAGCCAGTGAAAAGTATATGGTAAAATGGTTTGTGTGCTTCATTTGGCAAAATTTAAGGTTTAACAATTTTATTGACGTACCGCTTCCAAGCGTTGTCCGTGATAAACAACCTGTACAGAAACCACATTCCCTTGAGCATTTCTTTGCAATTTAACGCTATTTTGTGCGTCCTCTTTATCTAGATAAAGATTGCTATCCTCTTTACCAGGCACCAGTTCAATGGTCGTTTCTGCTATGGTCAAATAATAGGTGTCTTGGTTTTTGTTCACCGTCAATTCATCAAAGAAACCGCTAGTGGTTTTGTAAGTTCCCTCAAAACCCGATTCTTTAAGGTTTTCCATCTCCACTTGGGTCGTAAAATGATATTCACCGGATGCAAGGTCCAATTCAACCGATTCTCCTTGTGAGGGTAGTATGGTTACCCCTTCTGCCTTTTCCAAAGCCTTTTTACCTTCTTTTAGGCTTTCCATGGTTCCAAACGGAAGCGTCACATGGGCCGTGGTGTTCACGGGAACCTTTATTACTTGGGTAAAGGTTGAATTTTCCAATGTCCAACTACTGGCTATTTCACCATAGTAAGTTTTTAAACTGGCATCCGCATGGGTAATTTCCCCGCCCGGAATAATTTTTATATCAAATTTCTTGTAACCAGGACCTTCCATATTGGGTTGAATCCCTCCTATATTCTGATACATCCATTCTCCAATGGCACCATATGCGTAATGATTGTAAGAGTTCATGCTCGGGGTCTGGAAGGTGTCATCCGGCTTTATGCCATCCCAGCGCTCCCATATAGTAGTCGCCCCTTTGGTAACAGGGTACAACCAAGAGGGATAGGTATCCTGCAACAAGAGTTTATAGGCCACATCGGCATGTCCAAACCTGCTCAAAACATGGTTCAGGTAGGGTGTTCCCAAAAAACCTGTTGTTAAATGATAGCCGTAATCCTTGATGTTTTCCACCAATCTATCGGCTGCTTCTGCCCTTAGGTTTTGAGGGAGCATATCAAATTGAAGGGCCAATACGTAGGCCGTTTGCGTACTGGACACCAATCTCCCGGATGGGGTAACATATTCTTTTTGAAATGCAGTTTTAATATCCTTTACCAATTGTCCGTAAAAAGCCTCGTCTTCTTTTTTGCCCAAAACTCGGGCCGCATTGGCCAATAATTGGGTCGAATGGGCGTAAAAACATTGGGCAATAAGGTATTTATCCGTAATTGCCGCTTTCCCATCACGATCGTCATCCGGGGAATAGAACAACCAATCACCGAAATGAAATCCCGTTTGCCAAAGATAGTCCTCACTTTGGTCACGAATATAATCCACCCATGCCTTCATACTAGTATATTGATCCTCCAAGAGCTTTTTATCTCCATAAAGTTCATAGGCATACCAAGGTATTATGGTTGCCACATCGGCCCATCCCGCGCTACCCCCTGCTGTTGGCCCCAACACATTGGGCACCACGAAAGGCACTGAACCGTTTTCGAATTGATCGACGGCTACATCCTTCATCCATTTGGCGAAAAAATTATTTACGTTCATATTGTAAGAGGCCGTCCTAAAAAAAGCCTGGGCATCGCCCGTCCACCCCAATCGTTCATCCCTTTGTGGGCAATCCGTTGGCACATCGATAAAGTTGCCTTTTTGTCCCCATTTTATATTTTGTTGTAGCTGGTTCAACATGGGATTGGACGTCGTAAACTTTCCTGTTTCCTCCATATCCGAATACAGTGCTATGGCCTTAATATGTTCCGCAGTGGGCTCTTGCGGCAAACCAATTACCTTAATATATCGAAAGCCCTGAAAGGTAAAGTGCGGTTCCAAAATTTGGTTGGGTTCGCCATTCAATATGTAGGTTGTTTTTTGTTCTGCCGAACGCAAGTTATCCAGATACAAATCACCATCACCATCCAATACTTCAGCGTGATGGATTTCCACTTTTTGTCCTTTTCTCCCTGAAATGTTCAATTGTACCCAACCTACTAGATTTTGTCCAAAATCTATAATGGTCTCTCCGCTTGGAGAACTAAGAATTTCCTTGGGTACAAACTCTTCCTGCTTTCTGATGGGTTCGTTTTCAGTACCTATTAAATTGTCCTTTTTAAATTGCGCCACTTTTACCAGCTTCCAATCATTGTCTTCATAAGTTGGTTGGGTCCAATCCTCCATTTCCAAGGTTGAATCGTACAGTTCTCCATCATAAATTTCAGAATTTAGAATAGGTCCTGTTTTCCATTTCCAGGAACCATCTGAAATCAGTGTTTGTTCGGAACCGTCCTCAAATTGAATGTGAAGTTGCATAAGAAGTGCAATGTCATCTCCATAATGGTTGCGCCTTTCGCCCCAAGCCAAATAGTCCCGATACCAGCCATTGCCCAAAACAACTCCAATAGCGTTGGTTTTGCCCAGCATTTCGGTCACATCATAAACTTGGTACTGCAGTCTTTGGTCATAACTGGTCCATCCCGGGGTTAAATAATCTTCGCCTATCCGTTCACCGTTAATGTGAGCTTCATAAAGTCCGTGCGATGTAATATAGATTGTTGCCTTTTTTACGTTTGCCTCTGAGGTGAGACCAAACTCTTTCCTAAAATAGGGGCTTGGCCTATTAATGGTATCTTTTTCAAAACTCGGTGCGATCCATTTGGCCTTAAATTCTTTCGCTGGATTCAAAAGCCCCATTTGCCAATGGCCAACATGGCTCCATTTGGATTTACGTCCATGATTGTCCCACACTCTAACTTGCCAAAAGTAGTCCTTTCCGGATTCCAAAGAGGGCCCCGAATACAGATTCATTATGGAAGATCCGGAATCAATTTTTCCAGAACTCCAAAACACTCCATCCAAGCCTGATTCATTTTTGTTTTCCGATACTCTTACCTCATAAGATATTTGCTTGGTATCCCGTTTATTGGAAATCATGACCCAACTAAATCTTGGCTGGTCCGTTGTGATTCCCATGGGGTTTACCTTATTCTCTACGTATAATTTGGATACCTCTATCTGGGCATTGGCGGCAAGGAAAGCAAAGACCAATAAAAAGGTGACTATTTTTTTCATAACGATACTATTATTTAAAACAACATTGAAATGAACCAGGCCCAGCATGATCAACATAAACCGGACCTGTTTCAACTAACTCACCCTTATTTGTTGTTTTCTACATTAAAAATTCGGGTTCAACAAGGCCTCGCTTGCCGGTAATGGAAATAGCTCGTAAATAGTGGTAAAGGCAGCAGCGGGCGGGCCAAAACCTTCAGGGAAATAATAATCCTGCGGATTTGCCTTTACACGATCGCCAAAGGCCGTCATTACAGATTGGGCTGTTCCTGTTCTTACCAAATCGAGCCATCTTTTGTTTTCAAATGCCAATTCAACTCTACGCTCATCCATAATGGCCTGTCTCATCTCGGTTTGGTTTAATCCGGTCAAAGGAGCTAGACCTGCCCTATCCCTTACCGCATTCAAATAAGGTTCAGCATCTCCGGGACGATTTTGCTCGTTAACCGCTTCTGCCATAAACAATAATGCCTCAGAATAACGGTAGATAGGCATATTGACCCCTGTTAGTCCAGGATTGCTGTGTGGTTGCCAAAACTTATCGATATAGGGGAAATAGGTCCCATCCACTTCGATACTATCCACGGACACCGATTTTCTTAAATCTTCATCCTCATAGCTTTCCAATAAATCCGGTGTAGGTATATTAAACCCTTCTACGTTTGATGCTTGAGAATTAGGCACACCTGAAACCAAAGCTACTTGTTCAGCTGTTAAAGGCATGGGCAACCATTCGTACATAAATGAACTGGCAAAACCTTCGGTTCCTTCCAAGAATTGCACTTCGAAAATAGATTCTATACTGTTCTTGTTGTTTAGATCGAAAACATTGGCATAATCAGCCAAAAGGTCATATTCATCCGAAGTTATCAAATCTGACAAAACAGATTCTGCGCTGCCCCAACTTTCCTGTACCATATGTACATTTGCCAACAACATTTGGGCAGATCCACGGGTGGCCCTACCTTCCTCTTGAGAAGATTTTGGGGGCAGCAAGTCAACAGCTTCGCCAAGGTCGCTTAGGATCTGGGTATAAATTTCTTCTTGTGTTGATAAAGGTAGAGCAGCGTTATCCCTACCGGTTACAGGAACTAAATGCAATGGCACGGCACCAAAATACTGAACCAAATCAAAGTAGGCCAATGCCCTTAAAAAATAGGCTTGCCCCTTTACATTGTCCTTAACATTATTATCCTCGAACTCAACTTCATCGATCAATGCTAGAATTTGGTTGGCCCTTGCAATGATCAAATAATTGGAGGTGTATTTGTTGGTCAAAATACCATTACCGTTGTTTACATAAAAATCGGCCATACTTTCTCCATCCTGTACTGCCCTGTAATTAGGGTTATACTTGTAATAGGTATTATCGGAAGTCATCTCCCCCATGGCCCAGGCACCTTGCCCCTGCACTTCTTGCAAATCACGCAATGGCACATAAGCGGCATTGACGGCCTGTTCAAAATCGCTTTGTGTTTCAAAGAAAACGGCCTGGCTCAATGAATCTTCCGGAGGAAGCTGTAAAAAATCATCCGTACATGACGTAAATATGCCAGTCGCTATTAATGTTATTATTCCTATTGTTTTTTTCATGACAGTATTTTTTAGAATGATAGGTTGAAGCCTAAAGTGAATGTTCTCGGAACCGGATATGCACCCCAATCGTAACCCAGAGCCAATGCATTCGACTGCTGACCTTGGGTAGTTGTGCTAATTTCTGGGTTCACCCCTCTATAACTTGTAAAAACAAAGGCTTGCTGAACTGAACCATAAAGCCTTGCTCTCTTTAAAAAAGAGGTCTCTTTTAGTGGAAAGCTATAACCGACTGTAATGTTTTTTACGGAAAGGTAACTTCCATCCTCAATAAATCGGGAACTGAACCAGTCGCGCTCCATAAAAGTGGCACTGGTGGTTTTGCCATATCTCCCGCTTCCCGGATTTTCGGGTGACCTCCAACGATCTTTCACATCGCGAAGCACATTGAAAACACCGTCCAAATTGGTAGTCCCTTGGTCATTGGTTACGGCAATATCATTACCAACGGACCCTGAAATTACGATGCTCGCATCCCAGTTTTTGAATTTAAAATCGTTGGTGAGACCGAAAATATAGTCTGGGAATGGGTTGCCGATAACAGTTCTGTCATCGTTCTCGTTCCCAAAAGTAATGACACCATCTCCGTTTACATCTTTAAATTTTACGGTTCCGACTTCAGATTCCACGGCACGTGGCGAGTTATCAAACTCCTGTTGGTTGTCATAAACTCCATCATGGATCAATCCCCAGAACTGACCTAAAGGCTCTCCAGGACGTGTTATACTGGTATAGGCTCCACCGGGATTGAAGATTCTATCCACACCATCAGCCAAAGAAATCACCTTATTTCTATTAAAGGCAATATTGAAGTTGGTATTCCATGAAATGTTCTCGTTGGATATGTTTCTGCTTACCACGGCAAATTCATGCCCCCAGAATTCTATTTCTCCCACGTTATCGTTAAAATTGGTAAAACCTGATTCCTGTGGAATATCCACATTGAACAACAAATCCGTGGTGTTCTTTTTGTAATAGTCATAGATAAACTCCAGTCTGTCATCAAAAAATCTCATATCCAAACCTATATCCAATTGCTTGGTACGCTCCCAACCCAAGTTAGAGTTTCCTAAGGTGGTAAGGCCAGCTCCACTAACAACGGAATTACCGAAAACGGCATTCAAGGAATTGTCCACCAAGGCATATTGGGTGTAGTTCCCAATATTGTTGTTACCGATAATACCGTAACTGGCCCTGATTTTACCAAAGCTGACGAAATCCGTATTATCCATAAAGGATTCATCAGAGAACACCCAACCTGCAGAAACTGAAGGGAAGTTACCCCACCTGTTATTGGAACCAAATCTTGAGGATCCGTCACGACGCAGGGCGAGGGTAATCAAATACTTTCCATCATAATCATAGTTCAAGCGAGAGAAATATGATGTCAAACTCCACTCATTAATATTGTTGAAAGAGCGAGTTCGGTCAATATTCAATGCAGATTGAATCGTTTGAACCCTATCATCAGGAAAATTGGACAAGTACAATTGCGTATTGTCCGCTTCATATTTTTGATAAGAGATTCCGCCCAAGATTTCGAAATTGTGGTCTCCAAAAGATTTTGCGTAGGTTATTGTATTTTCATTCAACCAGCTCAAGTACTTGCTCTCCCTTCTGATAGAAGTTGCAATTGCCGGAGGCAATGCGGCAAATGTGGTCGATACTGTTGACGGACTAAAGTTAAAGAAGGATGAATTTCCGAAATCCCCATTAATAGAAGTCTTTATTTGCATACCGTCCATAGGTTTATATTGTAAATACACATTTCCCAAAACCCTCATTGATTTTGTTTCGTTAGTGATCTCTTTGGCCGCTCGGTACCAGTTTGGAGTCGGAAATGCACTGATTCCCGGAATCCAGGCCGTTAATGGCAAAGTTCCATCCTCGTTCTTGTATGGTAGAATTGGCCAGGTCTGCATGGCATTGGTTACCAAACCTCCTGGTATACCGGCGTTTACATTGGTCGCATAAAATGCACCATCGGAACTTGGCAGGTTGTCAATCGAGTAAGTTGGCGCTACAGAAATCCCAAGATCCAACTCATCGTTCAATTTAAATTTGGAGTTTGCTCTTAAGGAATATCTTTTAAAATCCGAATTGACCATAACACCCTCTTGCTGAAAAACCCCTGCAACAACAGCTACGGAAGATCTTTCTCCCCGAGCGTTCCAATTAATGTTAAGGCTCTGTATCGGTGCTGTTCGGAACATGGCATCGTACCAGTCATAACCCTCCCCGTACTGTTCTGGGTTTTGAAATGGTTCTGGTACTGGTTGTCCCAAATCCTCAAAAGATTCCTTTTTGAATTGGGCAAACTCCTGACCGTTCATCAAATCCGGACGTCCTTTTTGTGGAACTACCTGGACTCCTCCGTAATAACTGATGGAGAAACCGCCCTGTTCCGTTTTTCCAGATTTGGTCGTAATAAGTACAACCCCATTGGCCGCCCTTGAACCATATAGGGATGTTGAAGCGGCATCTTTCAATACACTGATACTTTCAATCTCATCTGGATTAATGGAGCTGATGTCCCCAACAATTGGAAAACCATCCACTACGTACAACGGGTCGCTTCCAGCTAAAATAGAAGCTTGTCCACGAACCCTTACCTGTATTCCCTGACCCGGTTTACCTGTAGTCTGATTGATTTGTACCCCCACCAATCTACCTTGTAATTTTTGGGTGACCTGTGGCACTGGGATATCGGCCAACTGTTCAGAATCGATTTGCTGTACCGCACCGGTTACCTTTCTACTGGTCTGGGTACCATATCCTACGATTACAACCTCATCCAGTTGTTGGCTATCGACCGATAAGCTCAAGTTGATTTGCAATCTTCCGTTAACGGGTATGTTTTGTGCTGCATACCCCACGGAAGAAAAGGTCAACACCCCATCCGAAGCCGTTTCGATGGAATAATTCCCGTCAAAATCGGCACTTGTACCATTTGTAGTGCCTTGCTCAACAACGGTAACCCCTGGCAAGGGCTGACCTGTTTCGGCATCTGTAACAGTTCCGTTCACTGTAATCCGCTGCTGTGCATTGGCTGTAAAACCACAGCAAACCACCATAAAAAGAACCCCTAACCATAATGTCTTTTTAGTCCTCATAGTTTGTTTTTAGTTAATTAATTTGTGCAATCGACCTAAGGTTTTTGTATCTGAGTTTGGCCGAAATAAACCCTCAATTACCTGTAAGGCAACTGATTCTCCACAAGGTTAAGATATTGTCAAGGGAAAACTATTCCGTTCTGTACTGTTCTGATACGGAATGGTCTTAAGATATAGTAAGAAGTAAAAATTACAGACTACAAAGAACTTCTCTGTATCACATGGAAAGGATTGTCCATATAACTGGGCTGGTTCTTCAAAATGATTTCCGCGGCTTGTTTTCCTAAATTTTCAAAATCAGTGGATATTACCGTAATGCCGTCCAAAAGCACCTCTTTCAATGGGGTTTCATTATAGGATATAATACCTACATCCTTTCCGAGAACATATTGGGTTTGTTTGATTTTTTTGATCAAAACAACCAAATCATCCTCTTTTAGGTTAATGTAAGCCGTATCCTTTTCTATTTCGCTCGATTCTATCTCTTCGATGATACCAAACTCATAGGCGAACTGTCCGCAAAATTTGATAAAGCCTTTTTTGATCTCAATAGGGTGATAGGTCTTCTTTCGGAGCAACAACTTGATCTGATGATATTTTCTAAGTTTTGGGTTCAACTTTATCAATGCTTTGTATATATCCGTTTCAAAATCCTGATAAATGGAAGATACCTCATTGGATAGCCCATCCAACCGTTTGTCCAGCACAATCAGTTTTTCCAATGGAATTTCCTTCTTTACAAAGTCCAGCACATCATCTCCCCCCTCTTCAAAATGAGGGATAATTACATAATGGGTGTAGGTGTAGGAACGTTTTTTTGAATCCAATATCAGTTCCTTAAAATGTCGGTAATTGTTTTCATAGATAAAGAAATCTATGGTGGCACTATCGCCCAAAGTGCGGGCAAATGCATCGTAAATAATTTTTTTATGCGAACTCAATTTATTGAATAACAGAAAAACTTTGGCCTTTAATGCCAGTTCATCCTTCTTCACGTAGTACCCCTTGCCCGGTACCGATTCAATAATTTTATTTTTTTTCAAGTGATCATAAGCCCTGACCACGGTATCCCTGGAAATATCGAACTCGATCAACAACTCGTTTACTGAGGGTAACCGATCGTCCAGTTTTATTTTACCATTTTCTATGGCAGCCAAAATGGAATCCACAATTTGCTTATACTTAGGCACTTTAGATTCCTCTTTTATATCGATCAATTCCAACATTTTACTAACTTTTAGGACCGGTTTGCTTAACAGTACAGAACACTTATTAAAAATTGGGTAAGTACATTTACCGACAACAATAATAAAAAAAATAACCTGATGGGGATTAAGACTTTTAAACACGTGGATTATTTATGGGACGAAAAAAAGGCCTTGGAACTTGGTGATGACCAAGTGGCCCTTTTCCTGTACCGATCCAATATTTTAGGCTCCGATTTAAGGATCACGAACTACGGAGGGGGCAATACCAGTTGTAAAACCATAGAAAAAGACCCGTTGACCAACGAAGATGTTGAAGTTATGTGGATCAAGGGTTCTGGAGGTGATATTGGAACCCTTACCCGTTCAGGGATTGCAGGTCTTTACACGGAGCGTCTAAGAAACCTGAAAAAAGTCTACAAAGGATTGCATGATGAGGACAGAATGGTCGGCCTCTTCAACCACTGTATTTACGATTTGGATAGTCGTGCTCCTTCCATTGATACTCCATTGCACGGTTTACTGCCCTTTAAACATATTGACCACCTTCACCCAGATGCCTTAATTGCTGTTGCAGCAGCAAAGGACAGTGAAAAAGTTACCAAAGAAATTTGGGGAGACACCATGGGTTGGGTGCCATGGCAAAGACCAGGATTTGACCTTGGGCTTCAATTGGAAAAGTGCCTTAGTGAAAACCCTGGGATACGTGGTATCGTATTGGGAAGCCATGGATTGTTTACCTGGGGCGACACTTCTTATGAATGTTACATCAATAGTCTGGAAGTCATTGAAATGGCATCAGAATTTATTGAGAAAAAAATAAAAGGGCAGGGCGAAGTTTTTGGCGGACAAAAGGTGGAATCATTGCCGGCAGATGACAGAAAAGAAAAAGCAGCCCGGTTGATGCCTCTCCTTCGCGGATTGTGTTCTTCCGAAAATCGCATGATCGGCCATTTTACAGATGCCGATGTGGTAATGGAATACATCAACAGCAACAATCTGGAGAAATTGGCCCCCATGGGAACTTCGTGTCCAGACCACTTCTTGCGTACCAAGATCCAACCCTTGGTATTGACATTGGATCCCAAAGAAGATGTATCCAATACCGATGAAGTTTTGAAAAAACTGGAACCCGCATTTGAACAATATAGACAGGAATACGCAGCCTATTACGAAAATTGCAAACACGACAACAGCCCGGCAATGCGTGATCCCAACCCGGTCATTATCATTTATCCCGGTGTTGGAATGTTCAGTTTCTCCAAAAACAAACAAACCACCCGTGTGGCAAGCGAATTTTACATCAATGCCATTAATGTAATGCGTGGAGCAGAGGCCATTTCAGCTTATACCTCCTTGCCAAGGCAAGAAGCATTTGATATTGAATACTGGTTGCTCGAAGAGGCCAAACTACAGCGTATGCCCAAAGAAAAACCCTTATCCAGAAAAGTGGCACTGGTCACCGGTGCAGGCGGTGGGATAGGAAAGGCGATTGCTGACAAGCTTGCTGAACACGGAGCAAATGTAGTATTGACCGATATAGCAGAGGAACGACTTAAAGAAGCGTTGGAAACCTATCCAAGGGATGTTGCCAGTTACGCAATTTGTGACGTCACAAGTACCGATTCCATAAGCAAAGCTTATATGAATGCCTGCTTGGAATTTGGTGGTGTTGATTTGGTAATACACAGTGCCGGGCTGGCCATTTCCAAACCTTTGGAAGAAACCACGACCAAAGACTGGGACCTGCTCCAAAATGTATTGGTCAAAGGGCAGTTCGAGCTCTTTAAGCAAGGAGTTGCCATTATGGACAAACAAGATCTTGGTGGCGACATCATTAGCATCGCCAGTAAAAATGGATTGGTCTCGGGACCGAACAATGTCGGATATGGAACTGCAAAAGCCGCACAACAGCACATGGTACGTCTATTGGCTGCAGAGCTTGGGAGCAAGGGAATCCGCGTAAACACCGTTAATCCAGATGGTGTAATCGTGGGAAGCAAGATTTGGGAAGGGGATTGGGCCGAAGGTCGTGCAAAAGCGCATGGCATAAAAGTGGAAGACCTTCCCGCTCATTATGCCAAAAGAAATCTGCTCAACAAAATTATATATCCGGAAGACATTGCCAACGGCGTGTTCGCCTTTGTCGGTCTGCTGGATAAGAGTACTGGAAACATTATCAACGTGGATGGTGGCATGGCCAATGCATTTACAAGATAGGTTTTTAGTTTAGTTATTTACTATTCAAGTTTCCGCAGGTCAAGTTTTGGCCTGCGGTTTTTAAAGATTATTACACCCTATGATTTTAGATAAAGAACAAATAAACTCCGAAAACCAAAGCAATTTTGACAAGCATAATCAAAGCTTTGATTTTTTGGCCAATAGCTTAACAAACAAAGGGTACGATGTTGAAGGTCTACTAAAAAAGATATGTGACTTCCAAGTGGCCATACCCAGTTGGGCCTTGGGCGCCGGGGGAACACGATTCGGGAGGTTCTCCTACCATGGAGAACCAGGTACATTGGAGCAAAAAATAGAGGATGTCGGATTGATCCATTCCTTGACACAATCCGCAGGAGCCATTTCGCTCCATATTCCATGGGACGTTCCCGAAGATGTCCAAAAAATCAAGGCGTTGGCCAAGTCCCTTGGACTCAAATTCGATGCCATGAACTCCAACACCTTTCAAGATCAGCACGATCAAGAACATTCCTATAAATTCGGTTCGCTTTGCAGTACCGATGAAAAGGCTCGGCAACAAGCTGTTCAGCACAATATTGATGTCATCCGCTTGGGAGAAAAACTAGGTTCCAAAAGCCTAACGGTATGGTTGGCGGATGGTTCCAGTTTTCCTGGACAGAACAATTTCCAGACTGTACTTAAAAATACACAGGATAGCTTACAGAAAATCTACAAGATCCTACCCGAAGATTGGAAGCTTTTTATTGAATACAAACCTTATGAACCCAATTTTTATAGCACGGTGATCCAGGATTGGGGCACCTCCTTTATGTTGGCCAACGAATGTGGACCAAAAGCCTATACCTTAGTGGATTTGGGGCACCATTTGCCCAACACCAACATAGAGCAGATTGTTGCCACCCTTATGATGAAAGGTAAATTGGGCGGTTTTCATTTTAACGACAGTAAATATGGGGATGATGACCTTACTGTAGGAAGCATCAAACCATATACGTTGTTTTTGATATTCAACGAACTGGTCCACGGCATGGAGAACAATCCGCAAAACCCTTACCCTGCCTGGATGATCGATGCCAGTCATAATCTAAAAGATCCCTTGGAGGATTTGATGCAATCGCTGGAAGCCATCCGATCTTCGTATACGAAAGCACTTTTAATAGATCAAAAGGCCCTTCGTGAAGCGCAAAATAAGCACGATGTGGCCTTGTGCCAAGAAATTTTACAGGATGCTTACCTGACCGATGTAAGACCATTATTGGAACGTGCCAGGATTTCCAAGGGAGGAGCTTTGCACCCCTTGGACACGTACCGACATTTAAATATCCGCAAAAAATTAGTGGAGCAAAGGGGTAAACATTCAATGGCTACGGGACTATAATACAAATACTATGGCAACAGAGGTAATTGCGGTTTTCGATATTGGAAAGACCAATAAAAAGTTCTTCCTTTTTGATTTGGATTTCAAGGAGGTGCATCGCGATTATACCTATTTACAACCTATCAAAGATGAGGATGGTCATCCTACAGAAAACCTCATCGAACTTCAAAACTGGATAAAGAACAGCTTTCATGATATTCTAAAATCCAAAGATTACAAAGTAAAAGCGGTCAATTTTTCATCTTACGGAGCTAGCTTGGTTCACTTGGACGACATGGGCAACGTGATTACTCCATTGTACAATTACACCAAGCCCATTTCGGAAGAAGTCATTGCTAAATTCTACGGAGAATACGGGCCCGAGATTGAATTCTGCAGGGAAACCGGAACAACCAGAGAGGGGATGCTTAACTCTGGAATACAACTCTACTGGCTTAAAAAGGAAAAACCGGAAGTTTTCTCGAACATCAAGTATTCGCTGCACCTACCGCAATATCTAAGCTATTTGTTTACGGGAATCCCCGTTAGTGAATACACCAGTATTGGTTGCCATACCGCCCTCTGGAACTACGAAAAACAGGATTACCACAACTGGGTCTACCAAGAGGAAATACATAAGGTATTGCCTTCCATTGTGGATACGGGAACCAGCATCAACACCAATCTTCTGGGACATCAAATAAAAGTCGGAGTTGGTATTCACGATAGTTCTTCGGCGCTTTTACCCTACATCCGAAGTATTGACAAAAAATTCCTGTTGCTTTCTACAGGAACATGGAGCATAGCGCTGAATCCATTTTCCAAAGAGCTTTTGACAGATAAAGACACAAGTTCCAATTGCATCAACTATATGCGCATCAATGGGGAACCTGTGAAAGCCGCTCGTTTGTTCCTGGGGAATGAGTACAACGAAAAAATTAAGGAACTGGCCAAACTTTTCAATGTGTCCGAAGACCACCACGAGTCCGTAGGTTTTAATCCTGAGTTGTATCAAAAACTAAAGTGCAATTTCACCCACACATTTAAATGGACAAGTCTTGATGTGGAATTGCCAAATACCCTCGCCCCCATGAATTTCGACTCTTATGAAGAAGCCTACCATCAATTGATGATGGAATTGGTGGAATTGCAAGTGGACCGTATCAAAAGAGCTGTTGGAGATGATGAAATCAACCAATTGTACATTGATGGTGGATTTGCCAATAATGAAATTTTTGTGGAATTGCTGGCCCATGGTTTTGATAACATGAAGGTGAAGACCACGGACGCCTCTTTAGGTTCGGCACTCGGAGCGGCCATTGCCATTTCCGATGTGGAACTGGACCAAAAGTTCCTCAAAAACAATTACGCCTTAAAAAAGCACAGACCTTTAATTACTAATTGATATGGCCCTAAGTTTCGATACCCGTTATCCTTCCGTTGATGATCTGAGGGAGAAAGCAAAAAAAAGAATCCCGCGATTTGCCTTTGAATATTTGGATGGCGGTTGCAACGAGGACATCAATATTCAAAGGAACACTTCCGAAATAAGGGACATTACCCTAAAACCAACTTACATCAAGGATTTTAAGGGTTCCAGCATAAAAACAACATTGTTTGGAGAGGAATACGATGCGCCATTTGGTGTCGCACCTGTAGGATTGCAAGGGCTGATGTGGCCCAACTCCCCCGAAATTCTGGCCAAAGCGGCCAACAAGCACAATGTGCCCTTTATTTTGAGCACGGTGACCACCATGAACATAGAACGAGCAAGCGAACTTACCGAAGGTAAAGCCTGGTTTCAACTTTATAATCCAGTGGAAGATGCTGTAAGAAATGATATTTTGGATAGGGCGGCCGCTGCAGGCTGCCCTGTTTTGGTACTGCTGTGCGATGTGCCCACTTTTGGATACCGACCAAGGGATTTTAAAAACGGCTTGGCCTTGCCCCCAAAAATGACAATGGCGAACATCCTGCAAATTTTGGGCAAACCAAATTGGGCATTACAGACCCTAAAACACGGTATTCCAACTTTTGAAACCCTAAAACCATACACCCCGGAAGGTCTCAACCTAAAGCAACTGGGCAAGTTCATGGACAAAACCTTTTCGGGGCGTTTGAACGAGGAACGCATCAAACCGATCCGTGATAAATGGAAAGGAAAGTTAGTCCTCAAAGGTGTAGCATCCGAAGAAGATACCGAACAGGCCATTAGACTGGGATTCGATGGCATCATTGTTTCCAATCACGGAGGTAGACAATTGGATGCGGGGGAATCCACCATTGCTCCATTGACCCGTATTGCTGAAAAATACAAAGATCAAATCACCATTATGATGGACAGTGGCATGCGTTCCGGTCCCGATATGGCACGTTCCCTCGCACGGGGAGCCGAATTTACCTTTATGGGGCGTTCCTTTATGTACGGTGCCGCTGCCTTGGGCAATAAGGGAGGAGATCATACCATGACCATCCTTAAAGTGCAACTACAACAAATTATGGACCAATTGTGCTGCGAGAACATCCAAGAATTGCACAAGCACTTGATCTAACAAACCAGCACTCTAAAATTTAACGATACAAACCTAACTACATGAGCCAATACAACATTGACGAAGAAATTGAGGAAATAGCAGGTGGCGAATTTGAAAGAGAACCCGTGCCCCAATCCAAATTAAAAAGTTGGAAAAGTTTTTTGGGCATGTATGCCGGAGAACATGCGGCAGGTACGGAATTTGTTATTGGCCCACTTTTTTTGACCACGGGAGTCAGTGCCTTTGATTTGATCATCGGGCTTCTTTTGGGAAACCTTTTGGCGGTTTTGAGCTGGCGTTTTCTTACGGCTGAAATTGCCGTCAAGTACAGGCTTACGCTGTATTATCAATTGGAAAAAATAGTGGGCAAAAAATTGGTCATAGGCTATAATCTCGCCAATGGTATTTTGTTTTGTTTCCTGGCCGGGGCCATGATTACCGTATCGGCTACAGCAGTCGGTATTCCCTTTAATATGGAAATGCCCAAATTGACCGATACCATGCCCAATGGAATTACCTGGGTGATTATCGTATTGGCCATCGGAGCGGTCATCTCCTTGATTGCTGCAAAAGGCTATGAGACCGTTTCCAAGGCGGCCAACTATATGTCCCCGATCATTGTGCTGGCATTTTTGGCCAGTGGAATTGTGGCATTGCGCGAGCTTGACGTGAACAGCTTTTCCGATTTTTGGAACATCTGGGGCGAAGGTGGCGAACCCTTTCCAGGACAGATCAAATATACGTTTTGGCATGTGATGATCTGGTCTTGGTTCGCCAATGCCGCCATGCACGTGGGGATGTCCGATCTCTCCGTGTTCCGATTCGCCAAAAAGGCCAGTTCCGGTTGGACCACGGCCGCAGGAATGTACGTGGGCCACTATATGGCTTGGATTGCAGCTGCACTTCTGTATGCGGTGTACCTAAAATCACCCGAGGCACAAGCAGCTTTGGCCGGTGGAACTGCTCCAAACGTCGCTCCTGGCCCATTGGCTTACAATGCTTTGGGAATATTCGGTGCCATTGCCGTGGTTTTGGCGGGTTGGACAACGGCCAACCCCACCATTTACCGTGCAGGATTGGCGTTTCAAGCCATTATTCCAAAAACCTCAACATTTTGGGTAACCATTATTGCCGGTAGTGTGGCCACCTTGGCGGGATTATTCCCCGCCTTTGCCATGAAGCTATTGGATTTTGTAGCATTGTACGGTTTCATTTTGGCACCTATGGGAGCTATTATCGTATTTGAGCATTTTTACGGCAAAAAGGCCAATATCATATTGGATTATGCGGAAAAAAAGAACGTGACATTCAACCGAGCGGTGTTTTGGTCATGGGCCATCAGTTTTGGGTTGTGCTATTTTGTCTCGGTCATATTTGATATATTCCTTTCATTTATGACATTGCCTGCATGGTTACTGTGTGGCTTGTTATATGTATTAATGGCGAAAAAAGTGTCGGCACAAAACTGAAAAAACAGTTTTGCAACAGCAAAAAATGATCTGCTGTTTTTGGTAGGGCACCAGGACGTATTTTACCTTAATGGTATATTAAAGAATTCTATGAAAACTTTTAGCTTATTAAGGGACATTCAGGAGTAAGCCTGCTTTTTAAAAAATATTAAACTAAATGCCACTGAACCAGATTGGTTTCAGGGGCA
>NZ_JAUZVW010000023.1:0-19786 GCF_033441575.1 Flagellimonas baculiformis | reverse complement strand
TTTTTCGCATGTCTATCTGCTTGTTCGCCATGGTGCTTTTTAACAAAAAAAGCACTTAGACTTTTTACAGATAGATCGAATCTAAAAGTGGTCCACTTTGGCCCGGCGAGGGTGGGTCACTTTCGTCCGGCCAGCTATGGTCACTTTAACCCGGCGAGGGTGGTATACTATGTCCGGCGTTTCCAGTAATACCCTCTGTTGTCAGTTTTATTCCATCTATCATAATTAGTTCCTCTTTTTGTATAAATACCCTTGTTCCAATATTTCTTTAAATCAAGGGTTTTTCAATCATTTCTTTTTTGTCCATGTACCTCATGAACTCAACTTCATCATGGATGGGGTGTACATCCACCTCACCAAACGTTCCCTTGCAAGTTTTAAGGGTGTCCAATCCCCAATCTTTTTCTTCCCATGTTGTTCCACCTATGAACCGAGATAACCCGTTGTAGAGGTTCTCCTGATTGTTGTACTTGATAAGGAGGTGGGTGTGGTACTTACCTCCTTTGTTGGTGTCACTCTCAATGACGTAGTAAGTGGTTATATCATCCTTCTTCTTTAGTTTTCTATGAAGGGTTTTTACTTGTTTTTTCAATAGTTCCCTGTTTGGATTGGTGATTCTGTTGTTAGCAGTTTTATCAATCTTTCTGAACATTACTCCCATTGATTTCATAATTGTTATTTGAATTATTGATAATGGAATACCATTTACCCATTACCGGTATTGATGTTCGTTAAACTTAGAAATCGGTAGTACACTTTCAACCACTCTCATGGTACTGTATTACAGTATTTACCTCTTTCTTGCTATAAATATTTGGGAAAAGGGGAAAACGTAAAGGTTTTCGGTAAAAAGTGGAAACTTTGATGGTTAAAAAATTGATTCAATAGGGAACTACAAGATTTGAGTGAATTTGTTTCTGGGTTATCTTTTCAATATTTTTAGAACACAGTCTATAACAAGGTAATTATGAAAAAATTAATCATAGTTTTTTTTCTAATCTCCTATTTGGGGTTCGGTCAAACAAAGGATGAAACCATAGACTGGTTAAATCTAAGTCTTGAACACTATGGAGATAATCAGGTTATGGGTACATACCAAATTTCAACTAAGGTTGATTCAAACTACGGTGAGATGTTAATCTTCACGAAAAAGACCTGGAACCCGTTACTTCAAGAAATTGATTATTCATATTACTCTTTTTTACCTAAAGTAGTTTCTTCAGTAATACTCTCAGGTAAGAATAGAACCAACAATACATTGGATATTTTTATAATTTCTGATTCAGGAAGTATTTATATTCCCCAAAAAGAAGAATTCACATCTGAAATTTCTATTCACATGAAGAATGGAAATAATGAAATGACCGAAAGAATTCATAGAGGTTTATTACATCTATTTGAATTAATGGGAAATAAGATTGAACCTCAGAAAGAATTATTCAAAAATTAGTTTTTTAGAGTTGATTCCTTAGATATTATTGTTTAAATACATGGGGAGTAATACTCCCCAAAAAAGGTAATTTTTAAAGAATATTGTTATTCAAACCCTATAAAATAAGGGGTTTTACTGGGGAGTGTGAATCCTGCCACGATTCGAACTTAAAACAATAGGTATTTTATTGTTAATTGTATTTATTGTATTCCAGAATAGAGTTTTAAAATCCTCTTGGAATAAAGAACCAGGAGACACTCCAAATTAACGCTTTGAATTTTTTTAATGTAAACCGATTATAAAAAAGGTTGATCAATTCTACGTCTCATTTTTTTTGGACATCGTATTCATTTGATGATTAAGTTTTAGCTGTAAGTCCTTCATATCCTCACTTACCTTTTTGTCAAGAACCCGCGCATAGATTTGGGTGGTGGCCAACTTTGTATGCCCCAGTAATTTGGAAACCGTTTCAATGGGTACGCCATTGGATAGGGTCACGGTTGTTGCAAAGGTGTGCCTAGCCATATGAAAGGTCAGGTTCTTTTTGATGCCAACCGCATCTGCGATTTCCTTCAAGTATAAGTTTGTTTTTTCATTGGTGATTTTTGGCAAAAGAGTTCCGGAGTGCATTGTGACAGGATGACTTTCATATTTGTCCAATATTTTTTGGGCAGGTTCCAAAAGGGGAACCCTCACTGTAGTTTTGGTCTTTAGCCTTTTCGTGGCTATCCATCTTTTACCGTCCATTCCAATGATGAGATTGTTTTTTGTCAGGCCCATAATATCAGAGTAGCTTATGCCAGTGTAGCAACTGAAAACAAAAAGGTCTCTTACGCGATCCAACCGGTCAATTGGGAAATGGTAGGTTTCCAGATTGTTCAATTCGTTCTGGCCAAGAAAATCCCGCTGTTTCTGTTCAAACGTGGGTTTCCAGCGGATGAAGGGATCTTTCTCAATCCATTCCAGTTGATAGGCCAAATTGACTATTTTACGAAGTCTTTGCAGGTGTTTCATTACCGTGTTGTGGCTCATTGCCCTAGGGTGGCCCTTTGGATAGTAGTTGACCAGGAACATTTCCAGGTCCGAAATGAACTTGTAATTGAGTTGGTTCAAATTGACATCCGTTGTTTTCAATTTCTGTTTTAGAAACCTGTTGACGTAATTCTCCGTGATTCCAAAGTTTCGGATAGTGCCTGGGGCAAGTGTCTTCTCGATTTTCCGATTATGGTACTCCAAAAGCTCCAGTAATGATTTTGAATTGATGTTCTCTCCATTGTACAGTGTTTTGACCAATTGCGGGGTTATTAGCTCCCCTTTATATTTAAGGTCTTGATAGATGTTGAACAATCTGGATTGGACAAGGTTTATATAGTTGTTGATTTCTTTGGCCTCCCTTGTGTTTCCCTTTGCTTTTTTGTTTATGCTGTCCCAAAGGAGAATATCGACCTTCCTCTTTAGGCCAATATTGGTTCTTTTCCCATTGACGGTAACCCTTGCGTAGAGCTCAGCAAGGTCATTGGCACTTCTTGACTTGTTGATCCAAAAGAGGATCGTGAACGTTTGTGATGTTTTCATACCTATGATTTTGGCGTTAAAAAAATGTTAAAGAAAAAGCCAAATCAACTGTATGTCAATGGTTTGCAAGGTTAATCGTCAACACTGTTGACGATTGGAATTTTGTTGACCGATTTGTTGACGAATCAAACCAAAACAAACCAAATTAAATGATACCCCAAAAACGCCGAAAACCTTGCAATCAGTGGATTTTGCAAGGTTTTCCGTTTGTTTGGTATCGCTACCCAGTGACCTCGGCAGGACAGAATTCGAACTTTTTAAAGAAAGATATTGAAATCATTTTAAATAAGTCATTTCATATCAGAAGAGCTTGATTTTAGCCCATCAAGGAGTATAAATATTCTCCACCTCATATGTCGTCAAGCGGTAAAGCTTAGAGAAATCGATGTGCTTGTCCACCGTGTTCGGAAGATGCCTAACTTCTGGCTTATCCGCCGCTTGCTCACACCCCAGGTGTAGAATTTGAATATCTATTTATTTTTGCACGTCTACCTGCTTGTTCGCCATGGTCCTCTTTGGCAAAAAAAGACCTTTGGGACTTTACAAACAGCACAAATCAAAAGTGGCTCACTTTCACTGGCCAGCTACACTCACTTTGACCCGACGAAGATGATATACTATGTCTGGCGTTTCCACTAATTCAAGGGTTAAACTAATATATTGAGATTGTCAGATTAAGTATTAACTAATATACATAAGTGCTCGATTTTATTATATTTATCCAGGGAAAATCCCTCCCCTTTAAGTGAGACTTTAGGTTGTATATTATTTATGTAGAATGTAGGACCTCCTGAAGGCTCCCTGTTACTTGTTCATGTATGTGACTACGTCAACTAAAAGTGTACTATTTTGATAATATTTAAAGAGACACTTTTGAGATGGAAGTTCAAACTGAGGGTATTGGACTTTGCAATAGATTATGGAAAGGTCAAGGAAACCTGTGAGATGTTCAATGTGAGCAGGAGCACTTTCTTTAGCTGGAAAAGAAAGTATGATTAGTATGGGACAGAGGGTCTTTTAAGGAAAAAAAGGGAAGCGGATACCTACCCCAATAGAATCAATCAAAAAACGGTTGATCTGATATTGGACCTTAGAAGGAAATACAAACTTGGCGCATGGCGTATCAAATGGTACTTGGAAAGATACCATGACATCAATATTTCTGAATCAAGTGTTTATAGGACCCTTAAAAGAAACGGTATCAAACCGCTCAAACGAGCAGTTACCAGAAAAGCGATGGGACCTAAACGTTACGCCAAGGAAACTCCGGGACACCATGTCCAAGTGGATGTTAAATTCTTGATTTTCCACACCAACGAAGGAAAAAAGATAAAACGATATCAGTACACGGCCATTGATGATTACACGCGTATCAGGGCATTGAAAGTATATGAAAGTCACAACCAGTCAAGTTCCATTGACTTTATGGATTATGTTGCCAATAAGTTCCCTTTCCGAATCCATGCAGTCCAGACAGACAATTGACATGAGTTCCAATCTAGGTTCAATTGGCACGTGAAGGACCTTGGCATGGAGCACCGTTACATAGAGCCAGGAAGACCACAGCTCACGGAAAGGTGGAACGATCACACCTCACGGACAAGAAAGAGTTTTATCAACTACTAGATTATTCTGATGATGTTGATTTGAACAAGAAAATAAAACAATGGGAAGACTTTTATAACTTTATAGAACACAAGGTGCATTTAAGGGAAAGACACCCTATGAGATTTTAATGTTTCACTTAAAAGAATGAGAGTTTATTGCCATTTTAGCTGAAGTAGCACACTAGAAAAAAAAATCAAAATCTTGTCTATAAAAGGAAAATGGATCGCTCTAATTAGTGAAGCCAATCTTGTACAACATGATTTTTGATTCTTTTTCGCATACTGTAACATTATTTTTAAGAACGATTACCAAACGATTTACGATTCTTCTTATATTTATTTTCACCGCGCACACATTTTCCCAGACCAAATCTAATATTGTTTGGATCGTTTGTGAAGATATTTCCCCCTATATCGGGGTTTATGGGGATGCCACTGTGCGGACTCCCAATATTGACGCACTGGCAAGGGATGGCGTTAGGTATACGCGGGTATATACGACTGCTGGGGTCTGTGCCCCAAGTAGGTCCTCTATCATTACGGGAATGAACCAGATCTCCATCGGGACTTCCCATATGAGAACTACTCATAACAACTCAAAATTGATGCCCGAAGGGGTCCCCAGCTATTCGGCCGTGTTACCACCAAAAGTCAAGGCTTTTCCCGAGTATCTGAGAAAAGTTGGGTATTACACATCGAACAACGCAAAAGAAGATTATCAATTTGAGGAGCCCGTGACCGTTTGGGACGAAAGCAGTATTGGTGCCTCCTACCAAAACAGGAAGGCTGGGCAACCTTTCTTCAGTGTCTTTAACTTTGCCATTTCGCATGAGTCCCAAATCATTTCTCCTCCAGATTCCCTCTACTACGATCCATCTAAAATGGTGCTGCCCCTTTATTACCAGAATACGGAACAAATGAGGCACGACAAGGCTGCCTTGTATACTCGGATTGAGCAAATGGACAGTGATGTGGGAGAATTGATCCAACAACTAAAAAAAGATGGGGTCTATGATGATAGTTATGTGATCTTTTATAGTGATCATGGAGGCAATTTGCCCTGGATGAAACGTGAAATCTTGGAGAGAGGCACCCATATCCCATTTGTTGTGAAACATCCAGGATCTGAAATGGCCGGTACCGTGAACAATGACTTGATCAGTTCCGTTGATTTCGCCCCCAGTATGTTATCCATTGCCAGGGCTGATATTCCAGACTACTTGCAGGGCAAGCCATTTTTGGGCCCAAAATCGGGAAGTGAAAAGAACCAATATGTATTTGCCGGCAGGGATAGAATGGCGGATAAATATGATAGAGTTCGCTCTGTGACCGATGGGACCTTTAGGTACGTTTATAATTTTCATCCCGAATTGCCCAAATACCAGGATTTGGCCTACAGAAGACAAATGGTCAGCATGCAGGAAATCATTGATATGAGGGATGCAGGCAAGATTACCAATCCATACCTTTCGGACTGGTTCAATACGCCAAAACCGCAAGAAGAATTCTATTATACCACCAAAGATCCGGACGAAGTACACAATCTAGCAGACGACCCCGCATACCAAGACAAGAAAAACGAGTTGAAAGAAGTACTTTTTAACTGGCTGGAAGTTGTTGGGGACACCGGTAAAATTCCAGAAAAAGAAATGGTCAGGAACATGTGGTGGAAAGGTAAGGATGATGCCCCTATGACCGAAAAACCAGTCATAAAAAAAAGCAAGGAAGGTGTAACACTTTCATGTGCCACCGATGGTGCCTCCATAGGTTATCGAATATTCAAGGACAATGTAGCGGATTCCACCTTGGTACGGGACATAAAAACTTGGGACTTTTTCTACCTAATGCCACATAACAACAAAAAAACAGTGACCGTGCCCAAGCCGTGGAATGTTTACACCGGTGGTAACATATCACTCAAAAAAGGGCAGACCATTCAAGTCAATGCGCATCGTATAGGATATAAGCCAACAGAAATCATCTATAAGTTTAAATAAAATAACATGAAGAATCCTTTTCAAATCATACTGGTATTCGTAATGTTGTGGTCGTTCAGCATTACCAAAATACAGGCCCAACAAAAAGATGAAAACCAAAAAAGGCCCAATATTGTCTTCATTATCAGTGATGACCATGCCTATCAGGCCATCAGTGCCTATGGCGGTAGATTGGCCCAAGTAGCACCAACTCCCAATATTGATCGGATTGCCAAGGAAGGCATGCTCTTTGAGAATTGTCTGGTTGCCAATTCTATTTGTGGGCCATCAAGGGCTACCATACTCACGGGCAAGTACAGTCATAAAAATGGATTTATCGACAATAGGTTCGGTACCAAATTCGACTTTGACCAACAAACCTTTGGTGAATTGCTCCAACAGGCGGGATACAAAACCGGGGTGCTCGGTAAACTACATCTGGGCGATAAACCGACCAAAGGATTCGATTATATCGACATTCTACCAGGTCAGGGATCCTATTACAATCCCCTTTTCATCAATAATGAGGGACAATATCAATTGGAAGGATACACTACGGAAATCATTACGGAGAAAGCCATCAAATGGATTGACGCCATCAAATCCGATGACCAGCCCTTTATGCTGTTTTTGGGACACAAATCCTCACACAGACCATGGCAGCCGGGACCAAATGAGTTGGGCATGTATGAAAATGTAGAGATTCCAGAACCAAAGACTTTGTTCGATGATTACTCAGGAAACAGGGAGGTAGCCGCCATGAACTATATGTCCATTTCCGAAGCCATGAAAATGGCACAGGATATTAAAATAACGGACCAACCCCAAGCTGGTTTTACAGAGGAACAACAGAAAAAATGGGATTCTATCTATGGGCCTATCAACGAAAAGGTCAAGAAAGCTAATCTTAAGGGAGACAATCTGACCCGTTTTAAGTATCAACGTTACATGCGGGATTATTTGGCCTGTATTGCCGGCGTGGACAAAGGGGTTGGCCAAGTATTGGATTATTTAAAGGAAGCTGGGCTCGATGAGAACACTATTGTTATTTATACCTCCGACCAAGGATTCTATTTGGGGGAACACGGCTGGTTTGATAAAAGATGGATGTATAAGGAATCTTTGCAAACTCCATTACTGGTAAAGTTGCCCGGTAAGGTCAGCCCAGGAACGACCAATAAGGACCTGGTTTCCAATCTGGATTTTGCCGAAACCTTTTTGGATATCGCACAAACCGAAATTTCAGCGGACATGCAAGGGAAAAGCATGCTGCCCATTTTAGAGGGAAACACACCTAAGGATTGGAGAAAAGCCCATTACTACCACTACTACGAACATCCTTCCGAGCACGATGTAAGAAGGCATTACGGAATTACCACCGATAGATACATGTTGATCCATTTCTACTATGATTTGGATAAATGGGAATTATACGACTTCCAAAAGGATCCTAATGAACTGAACAATGTATATGGAGATCTATCCTATGCAAGCATCCAAAAAGAGCTTCACAAGGAACTTGAACAATTAAGGGTGAAATACGGGGACAACGATGCCCAAAACCGGCAATTCATTGAGGAATATTATGAAAAGGTCAAAGCCAACCCATTGGTTGAATATTGGAAACTTTCCCCCGAAAAAAGAAAAAGGTTGTACCAAGAATATTTATAAACACGAAATTAACCATATAGTCCAGGTCAAAACATCTTCATAGAACCAAGAACAATGGTATTAAAGCATAAATCGGCACTTTTTATTATCCTGTTTGTCTTCCTGATAGGGTGCAGGACCAAAACAGATGGAGCAAATGAATCCATTGGCATAACAGAAATAGAGGGGCCTCCAAAATTAACAGATTCACCGACCGAAGCACCAGAAGGTATGGTTTGGATACCAGGTGGAGAATTTATGGAGGGTGCCGTCGCTAAGGACAAAATGGCCATGATGCATGAAAAGCCGGCGCACCAGGTGCACGTTGACGGTTTTTTTATGGACATCCATGAGGTCACCAATGAACAGTTCGTCAAATTTGTGGATGAGACCGGTTACGTAACTGTCGCAGAACGGGAAATTGATTGGGAGGAAATGAAGAAACAATTGCCAGAGGGCACTCCCAAACCCCATGACTCCATTTTGCAGCCAGGGTCCCTTGTGTTCAAAAAAACCAAATCCAGTGTGACTAACCTATATGATTATTCGCAATGGTGGGAATGGAAGATAGGTGCCAATTGGAAACATCCCAACGGGCCGGAAAGCACTATTAAGGACAAGGAAAATGAGCCTGTGGTGCACATTGCCCTTGAGGATGCCCTGGCCTATTGTAAGTGGGCGGGAAGGAGATTACCCACCGAGGCCGAGTGGGAATATGCCGCACGGGCAGGCAAAAAGGACGAGCTGTTCTTTTGGGGAAGCGATGTCTCGCAGTTGAGTTCCCATGCCAATTCGTGGGAAGGGGAATTTCCGTTGAACAATACCAAAGAGGATGGATTTGAGCGTAGGGCCCCCGTGATGAGCTATCCCAAGAACGACTTTGGCCTTTACGATATGGCCGGAAATGTCTGGGAATGGACTAGCGACTGGTACAACACGAATTATTATAAGGAACTTGCGGACAAAAACGAGGTTACCCAAAACCCTAAAGGGGCTTTTGAGGCCTATAATCCCTCGAACCCATATGCCAAGGAAAAAGTGATCAAGGGCGGGTCTTTCCTATGCAGTGCCTCCTATTGTGCCAGCTACCGGATAAGTGCCCGTATGGCCACCAGTCCTGATTCGGGAATGGAGCATTTAGGGTTTAGGACAGTAATGCCGGTAAAAATGCCCAGAAACAAATAGCATCTATATGATTCCTCCCAAAAATCCTAAAAACGGAAAGCCAAAAAACAGTCTTTGAACACAAAATACACCAATATGAAATCCTAAAAGCGCCCATTCTATTTTAGCATTGCTGTTTCAGTTATACTCTTGACGGGCTGCAGTGGTCCAAAATTTACCGAAGAGAATAAAGGAGAATTCAATCTTGTACACCAACAAGTTGGGAAAAGTTTAGGGTATTGCTCTAAATCCGGGGTTCTCATCCTTGAAGTAGATCAATTGGCCTTCAAGGATCTAAATCAAAATGGGACTGGATTCCTATGAGGATTGGCGATTGCCCGTTGAGGAACGAGCCCAGGACTTGGCTTCCAAGATGAGCATTGAGCGAATTGCCGGATTGATGTTGTACAGTGCCCACCAATCCATTCCAGGAGGTGGGAACCGTTTTTTTGGTCCGGCGACCTACAATGTAAAGCCTTTTGCGGAAAGTGGGGCAAAGGCAAGTGACCTTTCCGATGCCCAACAAGTTTTTTTAAAGTATGACAACTTACGGCATGTATTGATTACCAGCGTGGAATCTCCCGGAGTTGCTGCGCAATGGAACAACAATGCGCAAGCCTTTGTGGAAGGTATCGGCATGGGCATTCCGGTGAACACGAGTTCGTATCCAAGGCATGGCAGCGATTCCTATGCGGAATTCAATGCAGGATCGGGCGGACAGATTTCCATGTGGCCCAGTAGCTTGGGCATTGCGGCCAGTTTTGATCCTGGATTGATGAAGCAATTTGGGGAGATTGCTTCCAAGGAATATCGTGCCTTGTGCATTGCCACGGCACTCTCCTCCCAAATTGATTTGGCCACGGAACCCCGTTGGTCCCGTTTTGATGGTACCATGGGTGAGGACCCTAAATTGGCCACCGATATGGCCAGGGCCTATGTGGATGGATTTCAATCTTCCGGTGATGGCGGTTGGGGCTACCAAAGCGTGAATGCGATGGTGAAACACTGGCCTGGGGGTGGTCCCGAAGAAGGAGGGCATGACGCCCATTTTGGTTATGGAGCCTACGCAGTACCTCGATGTCAAAAAGGTCATTGTGGTTACCGGATACCGGTTCCGAGATGGCCAAGGGCAGTCCCTGCCTATCGGTAAGGAAGAGGGCATTGGTGGTCCTGCCCTTTTTGCGGCCTTGGTATTCCACGGCCTAGCCTCCCCTGATGGCAGTGTGGCTGCCGTCAAGATCGACACTGGAGAGGTCGAACATGTCCCTGTACCGTTTTAAAATACCGATCCAACAATCCAGAAATGTCCCTGAACGGCACCATTTGCGATAATGGTGGTAGACCGATTGCCAACTCAGGACCTTTTGGGAGAACAGCGAGCTCGTGGGCAGGTACTCCCATTGCACGCCCGTCTTCAACTTGTAGAGTATCGCATTGACAATCTCGTACAAGGGAGCCGTTGGGGCAAAACCCCTTTTCGGTAAAGGTATGTGCGGAACTATCTCCATTTCTATGGTATCTTTTGTACATGGGCTATGGTATTTATGTTTGGCGACACAAATGTCCGTAGCCCTATCTTTCGATCCAAAAAAAGTTTAAATCACTTCTCATTAAGAAGTTATATGATAAAATAAGTAGAAAGGATTGTTTTGAAAGTATTTTTCCTATAAAGGTTTTCTGATTACAAGTTCTATCAAACCCTTTATTTTATGATGGGTAGAGCCTATTTTACTAAAAAATGTGAATGGTACCATGTACGGTTATTCTGAGATAAAAACACAGAATTATAGTCCACAATTGCCCGTATCAAAATGGCACGACATCATCGGGGAGAGAACACTAGCCGATGCCATCCTCGATCGTTTGGTGCATACAGCCTACAGAATAGATATAAAAGGAGAATCAATGAGAAGAAAATTGAAAAATAAAAACTAAGTTTAACCCACGGATAGATCAAATCTGGGCAGTCCATTTGCCCTGGTCGGTTTCATCCGGCGAAGGTGGGTCAGTTTACGCGGGCTTATCCAGACCCATTTCAAACCCTTCCTTTGTTCTAAATCCGTGGGGGGATTTATTGAAGCTATGTGTGCGAATCACACAATTTAAGCTTGTAGCTCAGCATCTATTTTTTGGAAACCATTTCAATCATTCCGTCCTTAAAGATTGTTAATTCTTCTCTAAATGCAACGAATTTTCCTTTTCCACTGTGCTCGAAATAAAAATGTTCTACAAAAATCAATAACCCTCGTTTTGCACCAATTTTGGATTTGCATCTAAATTGATCTGAGGAATTGGGAACAATACATGAAACGTTTGGGCAAGCTTACCTCTTTCAACAGCTTTAGATATGAATACATCTTGTCTAAGCTGGTCTTCCCTTCCTTTGCCTTCCCAGAAAAATTCTCTTTTTCTTTCATCCAATATGAAACTCTTCAAACTTTGTTTTGAAAAATCAGCAAGTGAGATTTCACTTGCTCCGGCTCTGCTGCGAACCTGATTTATCAAATCGATTGATTCTTGAACAGGTCCGTTGAGTTCGTTCAAAGCCTCAGCTCTCGATAACAAAATATCTGAGTAACGAATATCAGGGATGTCGTTTCCTTGCCCATCTCCCGATCCATTGGGATCCATGGGATATTTAGCAGGAAAAGAACGGTCGTTGCCAAAAAGCTGAATCTCATCCCCGGCCGTATTGGTGTATTCAGTAACAATCAAGTTTTTCCTAGCATCATTATCCTCGAACGATAATACAAATTCATCTTCAAAAAATATGATGACCGGATACAGCCTAAGGTCTCCCGGTCTAGGAAAATCACTTGGGTAAGTGAGCGCATTTATTTGGTTGCCAGCATCAGGAGCTACGTGAGGCAGTGCCCATACCATTTCATCATTGATTTCATTGTCCAAACTGAAAACTTCTTCGTAATCGGGCAAAAGTTCATAAACCCCCAAAGAGATGATTTCGTTTGCCTTTTCCGCACTTTTCTGCCATTCTTTGGTATTCAAATAATGTTTGCATAAGGTGCCAAGCGCAGCTCCTTTGGTCGCCCTACCTTCTTCAATTGCTCTAATTGGAAGGTTTGTTGACGCAAAAATCAATTCTTGTTCGATGAACGATTCTATTTCGGCCTCTGTACTTCTGGGTAGTAAAAGGTCTTCGTTAAATAAATCCTTATACAAGGGCACTGGGCCAAAAAGGTTATATAGCTTAGAATAGCTATACCCTCTAATAAAGCGAGCCTCGGCGGTAATCAGAGTTTTGAAATCTTCACTAAATGGGCCATTGTCAATATTGCTCAACACCACGTTTGCATCTCTGATAGCTGCATAATATAGGTCCCACTGCCCTAAAATATGTCTATTATTGCTGTCCCATGTGAAATCGGAAAGCTGCCTATAAAATATTTCAATGCTCCCGTTTAAGCTTGACACTTCTCCCGAAGAAAGTCCCGATAATGCATAAATACCTTGCTGGGGTATGCCGGGTTGCACTTGTATTGAACTGTATGCGGAACCAAGCAACGACCTAATTCCTTTCTCAGTGGCCAAAAATGTTTCGGGTTCCAGTTCGGAGAATGTTTCTTCCTCCAAGATATCAGTGCACGATGCCGATAGGGCCAGCACCGCAATTCCATAGTATTTATATAGTGATTTCATATTAGTAAATTTAATTTTATAATCCAATGTTTACACCCAAAATCCAGCTGCTTGCCAAGGGGTAGCTGCTATAGTCAACCTTGGTGTTATTTCTTCCAAAGGAATTGGCCTCTGGATCGAAACCTGAATAATCTGTTATGGTCAACAAGTTTTGTCCTGTCAAATAGAGCTTTAAAGAAGACAAGAACTTTATGTTGTCAACAGGTACTTGATAGCTGATGTTTATGCTTTTTAACCTTATATAGGACGCGTCTTCGACAACCAGTGAATTGACCCTTCCTCCACCGTATGATGAAGGATTGGTACCCGAAGGCCATATAGTGTTTGTGTTTTGGGGAGTCCATCTATCCAAGTATTGATGTGCATATCTGTTCAACCTAAACGTACCAGGATAGAGGCTTTGAATGGCATTGACATTTAAGAGCTCAACCCCCTCTTGACCTTGTATGAAAATATCCAGGGTCAAGCCCTTATAACTGAAACTGTTGTTTATCCCATATGTAAAATCAGGAAATGGATCCCCTAAAATGATTTGGTCATCGGGGTCGATTGTGCCATCTTGATCAGCATCTCTAAAGATTGGAAATCCAGGTTGTGCTGTAGGTTGCGGCGAATTGGCAATGTCATCGCCTTCTTGAAAAATGCCCGTTACCTCATAGCCGAAATAGGATGCCAACGGCTCACCTCTCCTGATTATGGCATTGTTTCCAATATCAGCTATGTTTCCCGTGGGAATCTCATCTATTCTGCCCAAATCGGATACTTCATTTTTGATCATAGAAAAATTTACTGCGGTAGTCCACATAAAGTCGGGTGAAGATACATTTATGCTGTTGATCAATGCCTCGAAACCTTTGTTCTGTATTTTTCCGACATTCGATAAGATAGAATTAAAGCCGGATGCCGAAGGTAAAGGCAAGTCAAAGAGTAAATCTCTTGTGTTTTTGACAAAAAAGTCTACCGAGGTACGTAGCCTTCCTTTTAGTATAGACATATCCAAACCAATATTGAGCTGTTCTGTAGTCTCCCACTTCAAATCGGGATTTGAAATCCTTGAAGGTCTTGTGGTGGTAATAGGTTGATTATCAAAAACGGCGTTTGTACTACTGCTGAAAGTAAGTAAGGAACTGTAGTTGCCTATTTCTTGATTGCCCGTCTGACCCCAACTCGCCCTAAGTTTCAGTTCCTCAAAAAAATCAGGTACAAAGACTTCATTTGAAAGTTTCCAACCAAAAGCTGCCGAAGGAAAATAACCGAATTTGTTATTCTCTCCAAAACGAGAAGAACCGTCAGTTCGAACCGTTGCCGTAAAGAGATAGCGATCCATAAGATTATAGTTAAATCTTGCTAGGTACGAGGTTAGCACATTTTCTTCTTTCAGGCTTCTTAGGTTGTCATTTCCAGTGTCCCCCAATGATAGATTGTTGGTTTCTATTATATCATCAGGAAAACCTCCAATGGTTCCCGAAAATTCCCTCACACTGAAATCTTGATAGGTAGCACCGGCCAAAACGCTCAAATTACTTTCAGAACCAAACTTCTTATTATAATTCATGGTAAATTCAACGAGGTTGCTGTTGCGTTCTAATGTCGAGACATTGGCAACCCCGCCCTGTGCCCTTCCGTTCACGGTCAAAGTAGAGTTATAAACATCTCTTCGGGAGTTCGACCTATCTGACCCAAAACTTAGTTTGGCATTCAATAAATTACTGATTTCATACTGAAAGTATATATTCCCGAGTGTGCGGTTTGTGAGGTTTTCGCTCAACACACCCTCAACTAAGCTCAAAGGGTTGTTCACGGTCAATTGGGAAGATTCGCTGAAATTGCCATTCTCATCAAATACCTGTTCAGTGGGGTCATATGAAAGTGCTGAAAAAATGGGCCCCGAACTGTAATTGAATCCAACGCCATCAACACTATTTTTGTCCTTGATATGGCTTGTATTAAGATTGAGGCCCATTCTGACCTTGTTGCCAAGTGTGCTCTCGTAATTTACTCGGCCGATATATTTTTTAATACCGGTATTTTTGACCACCCCATCTTGATTGTATTGGTTTAAAGAGACAAAAAACTTGGAATTTTCACTTCCTCCTGAAATTGATAAATTTCTATTTTGTATAATGGCTGTTCTGAAAATTTGGTCCTGCCAATCAGTACCGGCACCTATTTGTTGGATGTCTACTTGGGTGAACACAGGCTCATTGCCATTGTCTACAGCAATACCGTTGATAACATCAATATATTCTGATGCAGAGAGAAGATTTATTCTATTGTGAACTTGCTGAAACCCTACCGATTCATCATAATTTACGGTCAGTCTTTGTGCTGACCCCTTTTTGGTTGTAATCAAGACAACTCCATTGGCGCCCCTAGACCCATAGATTGCTGTTGCTGATGCGTCTTTTAGAATTTCAATAGATTCTACATCTTGGGGGTTCAAGGTATTTAAGGGGTTCCTAGGGTTTACGTTGGTGCCCATACCCGTATTGGGGTCAGATCCAGAAAGCCCTTGTGAATTGTCGATTGGAAAACCATCGATGACGTACAATGGCTCATTGCCAGCTGATATAGAACTTGCACCTCGCACCCTAATGGAAATTCCTCCTCCAGGTTCCGCACTTGTCTGGCTTATCTGTACTCCTGCTGCTCTGCCCACCAGCAACTGATCAACGGACACATTGGTACCGGGATTAAGGTCATCACTCTTCAAAGAACTCAAGGCACCGGTAAAATCACTCTTACGTTGGGTACCATAGCCGACAACAACCACTTCATCAAGGCCTGCGGCACTCTCCTCTAATATGATATCGAAACTGGTTCTTCCATTTACCTCGATTTCTTTTTTTGCAAACCCTATATAAGAAATCACCAAGGTGGCATTTTCATTGGTGACCTCCAACGAAAAATTACCATCAAAGTCAGATTGCGTTCCATTCGCGGTACCCTTTTCTACAATGCTAGCACCCGGCAATGGTTGTCCATTACCATCTTTGACCGATCCAGAAACCAATTCCTGGAACAGAAGAATACTTGTCTTCATAGGTAATGGCATTTTGGGTGTTGATTCCAACTTATTTGCTACCCCATGTAGGATTATTTGTTTCTTAAACACTTTAAAACCCAACCCTTCACCTTCAAACAATTTTGTTAAAACCGATGGCAAGGGTTCTTTTATTGCCTCAATTGAAACCTTGCGATCAAGGTCCACATCTCGTCGGTTCAATAAGAACTTAAAATCAGATATAGCCTCTATTTCCTGAATCACATCGGCAATAGTGACATTTTGCATATTCAAGGAAATCTTTTTGTTCTGTGAATAAGAATTCGCATTGATTTGGAATAGGGTAAGAATTAAGAAAAGTATGGTTAGTTTCATTTTCAACTTTGATAGCGAAATATGCTTACGCAAATTGTTTGGTTCTATGAATTTTTTCATAATTTCGAGTTAGTTATTTAATTTTTATAAATCTTTTTACCGAACCGGAAAATGCTGGCACATTTTTCGGTTTTTTATTTGAAGAGGCTATTTATTGTTTTGCATAACGTCTTTTTTTTGGATTATTCAATAATTATTTCGTTGTTTACAATTTTGTAATCCATATCATAGCTCCTACTGAATGATTGCAACACTTCATCAATAGATTCTATATCAAAAGAGGCATCAAAACGCTGTTGGTCTAAATCACCGTTCAGATTTTTAATGGTTACGTTATACTTTCTCTCCAAAGCATGTCTAATACTCTTGAAAGTGGCAAACCTGAAGATCAATTTATCCTGCATCCATGCCGTATGAATATAGGTATCTACACTTTCGATAGACATTTTTTGGGTTTTCTTGTTCCATTTACCCATTTTCCCTGGTTTGAGCTTAATTGACTGATAGTCTATCATTTTACGGTTCTTGATTTCAACTGACCCTTCTACAAGAACTGTTTGGATTTCGGGATTCTCTGGATAATAAGATATATTGAACATAGTACCCAATACAACCAGCTCAATTTCATCGGCATGAACTTTAAAGGGGCGGGCGGAATCTTCGGCGACATCAAAGTAGGCCTCCCCAGATAGGAACACCTGTCTATCTTGCCCCTTTAAAAATTCGACAGGATATTTTAAAGAAGTGCCTGAATTCAAATAAACACGGGTACCGTCTGAAAGAACCACATTAAACCGCTTGCCGTAGGGAACACGGATAGTATTGTAGGATAATGATTTTAAATTATGCGTATGTAAATAGACCAGCTGTGCACCATTTTGCTTACCAAGTACCTTACCATCTTTACTACGGATTATTTTACTTCCTTCCTCCGATAATGGTTGAACATCCCCGTTACTAGTTTCAATGATCACTGATTGTCCTATATTTAGGGGTTCCTGATGTCCACTCCTATCTAGATGATCTTTTAGAATATTATATCCAAGACCTAATAACAGTATGCCCACGGATGCATATGCCATAAGTTTCCTGGCCGTTTGTTTCATTAATCTTGTTTTATCCTTTTTAATCTCACTTAAAAGGTTCTTCTTTATTTTTTCGACATCAGGTTTGTTCAAGGAAATAGTAATTTTATAATGGGATTGTATATATTTTTGAAATTTTTTTTGATTTTTAGGCTCCATAATCCATTGAGACAGTTGATCCAATTCTCCTGATGTTGACTCGTTGAGGAGGTATTTAACAATATGATTTTCAATCTTGGAACTTACCACAACAATTCACATTTATGTAATGAAGACAAATCCATTTGATAAAACCCTAACTTAATATCAATATTTTTTTCATATTTGTAATATTTCACATCCTTTATTAAAGGAAATAAATTCTTTGATTTTTTATGAAGTATTCAGATGAGAGACTGCTAATCGAAGGCTTGAAGGCAGGAACCGAGGATGCCTACATCTGTTTAGTAGATAGATATAGTAGAAGGCTATTCGGATATTCACTTACGTTGGCCAACGACCATGCAATGGCCGAGGATATATTACAAAATGTATTCTTGCGTACATGGGAGAAAAGACGGAAATTGAATGTTACGACCTCTCTGCAGAATTATCTATTCCGATCTATCCACAATGAATTTATAAACCAATACAAAAAACGGCAGTCCAACTTGTTGTTGGAACAGAAATATTACGAAAACCTTGAAAAGGCTGCCAGAACGGAGGACTATAGTAGGCTGGAAAAATTAATCGTATTAGTAATCAGAGAAATTGAGAAATTACCCCCGAAATGTCAAGAGGTTTTTAATTTGAGCCGAAGAGAAGGTCTGACAAATTTAGAAATATCGAACCATCTCAATATATCGGTAAAAACTGTGGAAGCACAGATTACCAAAGCATTTGGTATACTTCGAAAAAACCTTGGAGAAAAATATTCTGGGATTCTTGTTCTCATATTGGGAAAACGTTTAAAATTGCCGTTGAACTAAAAATACCCTAAGTTGATTAGGTTCAAAGAAAGAAACACTTTCAAAGTTTGAACAGAATAACAGAAAAGTACAATGAATATCAATTGAGTGACAACAAAATTTATGACTTGTTTGCATATTCTAATTTTTCAATAACTCTGATATTTTTTCTCCAAATTTAATGCCTAAATTAATTTGTCCGTTTGAAGAATAATGAATGTCATCGTTCAGTTTTTCGAGACTATCCGTATCAATGAAGTAAGTATTTGGTATTTCTTCACTAATGCGAATTTGTGCATCAACGACATTGTCTAATGCTGGGAACCAAGCTTTGGGTGGATTAATCTTCCCAAAAATTATAGGCATCTCTTGGTTTTCATAATCTATTCTAACCGAATTGATTAATTTTTCAAAGTTGCCATAATAATCTTTACCAGCCTCAGGAATTCGAGCATCACGTTCTCCCTGCATCCAAATTAGAGCTTTGACTTTTGCATTGAGCCCCTCAGTGAGACTATCTGTGAGTTTTATCAACCTATTGTACATGCTACCGAATTGAGGATTCCCCGTTATTTCAGCCTTATCTTTACTGTAGTTGGGTGCCCAGTCCAATAATGAAGCTCCGCCAATTGCATATTTGATCAAAATAAATTTTTTGTTCGGATTGTTTTTGCTCAATTGCATAGAAATTCCAATTTCTGGTCCAAAATTATCTTTTGGGTTTATCAAGCCGGGACTTAGACCAAAATCGAAAAAAGAAATATTGGAAAACATCATTTCATCCAAATCAATTTGTTTTCCTCTCCCAACCATATTTGATTGGCCACCCATCAATATAACACAGTATTGTTCATCTTTGGATAAATTCTCAGCGTACTTAACCTTTAAATCTTGAGAATAGCCATACAAAACTGGTAACAATGTCAAAATAATAAATAGTCTTAATGCCATCATAGCATAGTTTGTTTATTACATGTAATCATAATAAATGTATTGTTTTGATTTCTGACAAATATAGCAGAATCTTTCATTTAAGATGAAGTAAATATTTCTTCATGCACCGTAATCAAATAAAGAATCAGAAAAGCTACAACCTTCCTAAGATAGAAGCCCGTCTTTTTATTGATTCTGAAGAAGTTACCAAAAGAAATATATGAAAGAGTTTTCAAAGAGGATGCTACTTTATTTTGTTAATCTCTATTACTCCCTGTATGTCTTAAGCAGATTTGAACTTGGACTTGCAACAAAAAAATGGACAACCAGTTAAGAGTCATGCCTCTGATGCCTCTGATTTTTGGTTATACATTTCGTTTT
>NZ_JAUZVW010000022.1:0-20671 GCF_033441575.1 Flagellimonas baculiformis | reverse complement strand
AGGTGGGTCACTTTCGTCCGGCCAGCTATGGTCACTTTGAACCGGCGAGGGTGGTATACTATGTCCGGCGTTTCCAATTTATGGACAAAACCTGTCTTGGCCTTGACAGGTTCTATGAGGGCCTTAGGAATTCCATCTGACCCATTGGCAAGGGAGTGTACGGGAAGTTAAACGACCGAGGGTAATGGTGTCCTGATAGGAAGTCCTTGGGCACTGCCCTGTTTTTCGATGCCCCGAAAAACAACAAGGGCTTCTTTTATTATGGACCCCTTAAAATTTGATGGGCGGCCGGACGGATTTGCGGCCTTGCACAGCAAAGCCCCAAGAAGGGTTTGCAAAGGAAGGGCGCACCAAAAATCCGTTTGGACGACTTCCGTATTGGCCAAATAACAATGCATCAACCATGCGATGGCAATGGGTCAAAAGTACTTACTGGGCTCCTTTTTAATCTGTCCGGAACAGCCCCCCTGATCGTTAGGGGAAGGTCCGCTCAACTTGGGCATTGAAGTTTTCATGCTGTCCTTTAAGGCCTGTCGTCGTTTCTCATAGATCCAGAGCCTCAATCGATTCAAAAGGCCCATCTCATATTCGGACAGTTGTTGGGGAGTAACCTGCTCCATGGCCTCATTGTCCAAGATCTCGATGACCTTGCAAGCCCTTTTGGACGGCTTGTCGTTCTTGTCACTGCACTATAACGGAACAGTATGGTCCGGCGCAGCACCTCCCTGACGAATTCCATGGTTTCCAAAAGTTCCACCGACATCATCTGATGGAACGTAAAGTAGATGGTATAGAACTCGGTTTCCATGCAATTTTGGGACAAATCTTTCAGCACAGGTATGATCAGGTTCACACTTTTTCTATGGTGCTTGATCAAAAAACCGATCTCCGTCCAGGCCGTTGGAGCACATTTGACGGTAGAACACAAATATGCACCGCACATCTTATAGGCATTCCAAGATCAACTTTGGATTATCCACTTTATTTGAGCCTATTGGGTATGCGGCCCATAGCTTTCGGGATATAGAACAAGTTTTATTTGGTTTGCCGCATTTAGGTATTGCTGCATAAGTGCATTGACCTTGGGAACTTTTAACTTCTTCAACCTTTTCTCCATTTTATGAATCTCTTCCAAATCTTCACCATACGTATATTTGGACTTCAAATAATTTAGCCAATAGCTGTTCTGCCGCAACTTGATCTCATGTTGTCTTAGATTTTGGGCTTTGAATTTATTTAAATCCCCATCATTGGCTCCATCCTTCATTATTTTCATTAATTCGTCCCTTGTGGCATCAATCAGCTGTTCCGCACGATCTGGTGCACAACTAAAGGATATGGACAATGAAAAATAGGGATTTGGTATTTCTACGTGGCTTATTGCCACCGAAGGACTGTAAACGCCACTCTCCTTTTCGCGTAGTCGTTTGACCAACCTATCATCCAAAATTGCTTTTAGCGCTTTTAAGGCCATGTCGTTCCCAGGCGAGCTTTCATAATCATCGTGAAAAGCCAATACCACTGTTGCTTTATCTTCCAACCCTTTGTACACATTGCGCTCAAATGTTCCGGAGATGGGTTTAATACCAACATCTTTAAAAGTTTCCTCGCGTTCAAAGGATGGCAATGCCCCAAGATACTTTGCAATGGGCCCAATAATACTATCCTTATCAAAACTTCCCACCAATACAAACGTATAATCACTAAAATCCTTAAAACGATCCTTATAAAATTCCATGGCCTTATCCAGGTCCACATTTTCCAATTGCATACTGTCTATTCCTTTTGCCCATGCACCACGTCCTTTCATGGCTACATTTACACTATCTTGAAAAACAGCCATTGGGTTATCGTATTTATTGGTCAAGGATACCTTGTAGTTCTCCAAAATGGTATTGAACGTGGTAGTGTCTCTTCTAGGTTGGGTAAAATAGAGATACATCAATTTAAGGGCTGTCTCAAGATCTTTATTCGCCGTGTAACCTTTGATTCCCTCCGAATAGGTGCCAATATATGGGGAAACGGCCAAGGTTTTTCCCGACATTTTTTTATTGAGCTCCAAACTGCTAAAGGTTCCCGCTCCGGAAGATGCTATTATATTATCAGCCAATTTCGCCGACGGTAAATCTTCTTTGCTGGCCAAAGACACCCCCCCAGGGCTAAAGCCTGAAAATAGGATTTCATCATTTTTAAAGTCTGTTTCTTTAAGAACAACCTTAACACCATTGGTAAGTTTGTACTCTGTTGCCCCAATGGATTTAACTTTTTTGGTCGATAACACTGCACCTCCTTTTTCAAGATCGACCAGCAAAGGTCCATCGTTCCCATTATCAATGTATGCCTCAATATTTTCATCCAAATTGCTGACCCATGACTTTAAATCATCCTCATCGGGCAATAACTCCTTATCCTTTTCGGATGCTTGCAATAGAACAATCCGGTTCTGATCGGTGACCCAGGATTTTATGGTATGGTTCAGGTCTTCCAGGGTTATTGTGTTCAGCCCTTTTTTATAGAATTCATAGGAATAGTCCATACTCATAAAGGCTTCACCATAAAGAAAATGTTTGAGGTATTGATTCACATAGGACTTGGAAGACACATGCTCTTTTTCATGGTAATTTTTTGTAATGGCATTTTCAAAGTTCAACTTGACCCGCTCCCACTCCGATTGGGTAAATCCATGCACAACGGCCCTGTTTACTTCATCCATAACACCTTGTATGGCTGATTGCAGTTCCTCCGCACTCTTGGCCACAACTTGAATCGTGAAGGCATCTAGATTTCCTATACCTCCTTGATACGCTCCATAGCTGGCACTTGCCTTAAGGTAGGGTGCAGTACCCCTTTCTATTTGCTCGGCAATTCGCAGCGCAACAAGATTGTTGACAGCAGACCGGATTATTGCGTCCAAAAAATCCTTCTCTGTTTTAATCAGTCTTCTAGGGTGCTTGTAGATTATTGTTGCCACACTATATGGGAACTCGGGATCCGTAACAATCTTTACCAAGGCTTTTTTATTTCCGGGAACCGTGTATGCTTCCGGCATAGTGGTTTCTTTTGCTCCCTGCAAGGTTCCAAAATAGGTCTGGACATAGTCCTCCACCATTTTTTTATCGAAATCACCAACGGCAATAATCCCTTGCAATTGGGGACGGTACCATTTCTTATAATATGCCCTGAGTGTATCGTGCCCAAAATTATTGATGATTTCCATTTTTCCGATCGGGATACGATCGGCATATCTTGAGTCAGCCAGGAGTACGGGAAGAAGTTCTTCGCTCATCCGTTGCGAAGCATTTTTTCCCCGTTGCCTTTCTTCCTCAACGATTACCCCTCTCTCAGCATTTATCTCTTCACTACCTAAGGCAATATTGCCCGCCCATTCCGAAAGAATTTTGAAAGCGGTTTCGAAAACTTCCTTGTCATCTGTGGGAACCGGTAATTGGTACACGGTTTGATCAAAGCCTGTATATGCATTTAAATCTGCCCCGAAACGTACTCCAGCAGCTTGTAAATAATCGATCAATTGATTTTTGGGAAAGCTTTTGGTACCATTAAAAGCCATATGCTCCGTAAAATGAGCCAATCCTTGCTGCCCATCGGTCTCTTGTAAAGACCCCGCCTTAACCACTAAATACAGTTCCGCATTTTCGCGAGGCTCCCTATTCTCCCTTATGTAATAGGTAAGCCCATTGGACAAAGTGTCAACCACAACCTCCCCATCCAATGGAATACGTTGTTCCGGTACAATATCAGCGTTTTGGGCATTACCTGCAAAAAGGTTAATTAGACAAAAAACAATGCCGCTTTTTAAAATGGAATGTACTTGCACGAATATTCTGTTATTTTCTTTTTCTAATCATTAGTAAACCTGCGCCAATGGCGCCTACAATCAAAGGTAAGATCAATGCATATCCTACTTTTAATGCCACTATCTCCGATCGGGATACTTTTATAACGGTATCTATGGCCCTTGGTCTTGAAGTATTCACTGGGTACTTGCCATCATTGAGCCAGCGGAATATTCTCATGGCAAAGGATGCATTTACGGTGTTCAGGTTATTGCGTGCCATTTCGGAATTGCTCAGAAAATCCGCATCTCCGACCACCATGATTTTTTGATCTTTATCCTTTACTTTTCTTTCCAAAGTGACGGCCACGGGCATAGCCACCCGATCATCAACCTCGGTATCAAAGAAGATCCTTTGCGTCTCCAAATCAAACGGCTCCATTCTGTTCCACGCCACCTCCTTGTTCGTGGTCATTATAGGCGTTATCTCAAAATCGGGGTTTCCCGAAATTTGAATTCCCATGGCTGTTGGAAAGGAAACAATTGCTCCACTATAAAACTTAAAGCCTTGGTTTTGTGCTTCTGAAGTAAATACCCCTTGGATAAGGTCCAGGGAATGGTCTTCACTTTCTTGCAATAGCATTCCTTTATGGAACGAAATACCCAATTTGGCCAATATTCCCTCCATGTTACCACTTTTTCCCGGCTCTGCTGTGATCAAAAGATTTCCTCCCTGGTCCACATAATCCAAAAGGACTTTTTCCTCGTCTGCGGTGAAGGATTGTTTTGGGTCCGCCAACACAATGGCATCCAAACTATCGGGTATCATTTTATTTTTCTCCAATAAAATATCCATGGGCTGAAATCCTTGGTTTATCAAGGAACCTCTGGTGTTGGTTCCATTCATGATTATTTCATATCCCCCATCTTCCATTTTATGGATACTGCGTTCGTTGTGACCTTGCACAAACCCAATATACGAAGGCTTATCGAGAATCCGCTTCAAAGCCGCGGTGATCTCCGATTCATTGGGGTAGGCCAAGATATCATCGAACATTCGTAAAGGTGTAGTTTTATCTTTATATTGGATAAACCTGACCAATCGATTGTTTTCTGGAATCAAATCGATTTTTTTCTTGATTTCCTCCGGGGTCAACAAATCGTCAAAATCAAATTTATGTGCCGATGCCGCTTTCTTGGCTTTTTCCAAGAGTGTGGTAGTGGTGTCGTTATATTTCACCAAAGTGTCGTAATAAATGATGTATTCCATCTCCAAATCCGGTTTGAACCTTCTATATTTTTCGAAATGGTTCAAATCCTTGATCCTATTTTTTGGAGCTCCTTTGGAAGCACTGTAATGAACAATGTTTACATAACTAGTAATTTTCAAGGGCGCTTCCAACCGATCGATGATCTCTTGGGAATATTCGGTTAGGGTCCTATCCTTGAACCTTGTGGTATCGTAATATCCATTTATGGATGGCAAGGAGGAAATATAGCCTATTGCCACCGGAACAATTATGGCCAATACATATCTTAGAACACGCAAGGATTTCTTTTTGGATTTCCTTTCGTCCTGTAATTTGAGCACGGTCAGCATCAAAAACATGCCCATTACCATCAGGAAATAGATTATGTCCTTACTAGCGATCAATCCATTGACCAGATTATCGGTACGTCCGGATATGGATAACCAATAGGTAATATCACGAACAAAATCATGGCTTTGCCCGATGTTCCCGATAAAGCTCAACAAGGCCAATACCGCTAAGGTGCTTATCGCCGATACCACCTGGTAAGCGGTTAGACTGGACATAAACAATCCTATGGAAGCATAGGTGCAGATCAATAGATAGATTCCCAAAATACCTCCAAGAACAAATGGGATGTCCAAATTGGCTATTGAATGATTTCCCACCACTACAAAACTTAGCAGCACCAAGGATAAGAGTAATCCATAAATTGCAATGGACAAAAATTTGCCCAAGACCATTTGGGGAACGGTAACAGGGGATGATTGCAGCAGTTTGATGGAGCCACTGCTGGTTTCCCTACTGAATAGGCCCATCGTGAGCAATGGAATGTATAGATATAAGTTCTCCTGTATCTTGGCCAATATTCCATGCTCCCCGGCAAACAAGACTTTGGAAAGTACATTCAATGGTCGACCCAACTGCTGATTGGTTTCCTGGCTGTACAATACGTCTGCAAAGGTTATTCCGGTCTGCGCAATGAAAATCACCAATACAAGCCACGCAATGGGCGAATAGAACATTATACTTAGCTCCAATTGGGCAATTCTAACTATTTTTTTCATCTATTGGGGTTCAAATAATTGAAGTAAAGCCTTTTAGTTCTTGGGTGCCTTTCCAGAAAGCTGTGCAAACACACCATCCAAGGATGTTTTTTCAAAATAGATTTCGGATAACGACCAATCCTTGTCCACACTGCACTTTATCAATCTTTCCGTGATATTGTCCTTACCTTGGAACGTGATCCTCACTCGGGAACCATCGATAAAGGAAACACTGGCAACACCTTCAACCTCCAATAGATCTTGCTCTGCAGGAAGTTCTTTCATTTCCATGATCAAGGTATTGGGCTCGATGTAATTATTAAAGGCATAAAGGGTGTCCGCAAACACTATTCGACCGTTCTCCACCATGACGATATTATCACATGTGGCCTGAACCTCGGATAGGATGTGTGTTGATAGGATTACGGCACGGTCCTCAGCAATCTCTTTGATAAGTTTTCGAACTTCCAAAATCTGGTTTGGGTCCAGTCCGTTGGTGGGTTCATCCAAGACCACCAACTTGGGATTATGGATAATGGCCTGGGCCAGTCCAACCCTTTGTTGGTATCCGCCCGAAAGATTTTTGAGTACCCTTTTGCTAAAATGGGATATACCACATTTTGCTTTCGCAATTTCCAGTGCTTCCGGAATCTTCTTTGAAGGGATAGATCGCAAATGGGCACAATGAATCAAATACTCATCAACTGTCAGTTCCGTATGCAGCGGTGCTTTTTGAGGTAAGAACCCAATCAATTTTTTAGCCTCAACAGGTTGCTCCCTCATATTGATCCCATCAATGTAGACCTCACCCTCGGTTTGATTGATTACTCCGCACAATATGTTCATTGTGGTGGATTTACCTGCACCATTGGATCCCAACAATCCCATGATACCTTTGTTGAAAACCTCAAAATTAATATCCCTTATCGCCCAATCCCTACTGTATCGGTGCGATAAATTTTTAACCTTGGCTATACTTATTTTCATCTGTTCGTCTATTATCGTTCTTATTTTCTTTTCCTTTTCATCAAGATGGTGGCCCCGGAAACGGCAATCAACAATGGTAAGATCCCCATGAGCACGATCTTGATCCAAGAAAGGTCTTTTTGGTCCACTGTAATTGTATTGTCGATGGCCTCAGGTCGTGTTATATCCACCGGAAATTCCCCATTGGCAAACCATTTAAAAATCTGTGTTCCCAAACTAAAGTTCCCAGTCCGTAAATTAAATCGGCTTAATTCCGCATTACTTAAAAAATCCGCATCCCCGGAAACAATGATCTTTTGTTCCTTTCCATTTATGTCCCGGCTTAGTGCCATGGAGATTGGAACTTCTTCTTCTTGTCCAAAAAATACCTTGAAGTCATGATCTGGTGTGCCCACATCAATGGCGTTCTTACCCTTTACTTTACTGATGGGTGCGTTTCCAGTTATTCTCCCTTTATGGGCAGTATTAAGATTATAGGAATATAGGTTTCCCTTATCGAAAGGTATTGTATCCTTTTTTGCATATGCCTTTTGTGCCTTGGCAATAGTCAACGGCACAATAGTGAACTCCGACTTTTCCATGGTCTCCAATCCCATGGCTCCGGCATGAGTGATAATCGTATCCCTTTTTAGCTGAATTCCTATTTGATCCGTCTCTGGACCCAATACAGCTTTAAGTACGTGCAATTCCAAATCCTCCGATTGTTGGGTCAATTGAGCTGGGCTGAACTTAATGCCCAATACATTCAAAATAGGTTGCAACAAGTGTGATTTTTTCGGTTCTCCAGCAATCAACAAATTACCCCCATTGTTAATATAATCTTGAATTTTGCCTTGCTGTTCGACCGAGTAGGGAACAATGGGATCGGCAATGACCAAAGCTACAAGGGAGTCCGGTATCATGATATCCGGTCTATTCTCAATTTCCACAACATCAAATCCTTGATTGATGAGTGAGTTTCTGAATGTTAGGTTATGGATCAAGTCCTCATAGTCACTGTCCCCAGACTTGCTCATACTCCGTTCGCCATTCCCCCTAAGAACCCCAATCACAGGAGGTGGAACCAATAGTCTTTTGATAGCAGCCGAAATTTCTGATTCACCGGGATAGGTTATCATATCGAAGAACATTCTAAGGCTTGAGGAACGATCTTTGTAAATAACCTTGCGGACAAATGCATTCCGTTCTGAAGACAGATCTATTTTCCGCCTTATTTCTTCCGGCCTTAAAACCTTTTCGAAATCAATTCCATAAGCAGTAGCGGACCTTTGGGCCATTTCTTCCAGTGAATTGTATTGGAAATCCCGTTTCGTAAAAGTAGAGTCAAAATACATCACGTAATCCATATTTAAATTTGGAAGAAACCGTGTGTACTGATCAAACTTACTTTTATCGAAAATCCTGAATTTTGGTGAACCCAAATGGGCGAAACTATTTATAATGTTAACATAAGTGGTTATGGTAAGGTCTCCGTCCAATTGACCGATAATCTCCTTACTTTTATCCGTCAAGGTCATTTTTTTGAAGCGAGTGGTGTCATAATAAGCATCCACCAAAGGTAGCGAGCTCACATAACCCAAGGTGATTACCCCTACGATCAAACCCATATACTTTAAGGTCACCGTTGCAGAGCTTGTGGTTTTTCTTCCTTTGTTCAATCGCATAACAGTGAGTGTCAGAAACAGGAAAATGACCAAAAGAAAGTATATGAAGTCCTTGCTGCTTATAAGGCCATTAATAAAATTATCGGCGCGTCCCGATATGGAAAGCCAATAGGTGATGTCCCGGACCACATCCACACTCTGTCCTATTGTCCCAACAAAGTTCAACACGGCCAAAATAGCGAGTGTTCCGATTGCAGCCACCACTTGGTAAGGGGTAACACTGCTCATAAAGAGCCCTATGGATGCATAGGCACATATAAGAATATACAGCCCTAGAATACCCCCGGCGAGAAATTTAAAGTCCAGTTGCTCGATACTAAAGGAGGCCACAAAAACCATAAGCAACAAAACGGCCACCAACAAAAGACCATAGGCCATCATGGAAAGAAACTTCCCCAAAACGATTTGCTTACTGGTAACCGGTGAAGAAAACAACAATTTAATGGAACCTGAACTTAGTTCCCTGCTCAACAGACCCATGGTCAACAAGGGAATATAGAGATAGAGCTTGTTTTGTATTGCGGAGAAAAAACCATTGTGTCCGCCAAACACGCCCACTGTAAGATCGTTAAGGTTTGTTCCCAATTGTTGGGAGGTTTCCTTGGCATCCAACAAATTGGTAAATGTCAGGCCGCATTGTACCATAAAAATGACCAAGGTAAGCCAGGCAATGGGGGAATAAAAGAGTAGGCCAAGCTCCAGCTTAGCTATTTTGATTATTTTCTTCATTAACAGTAAAACTTTGTTGAGAACTTTAAAGGATATTATTAAAGCAATCCCCTGCCCCAAGGATAACTAATTCAAAAAATGGGCAGGGGACATTCCAGCTTTCCTATAATTGTGTGGCTATCGCCGTCACTTTACCAAAACCGCTGTACACTTCAATATTTGGAGTATCTATGTTACCAATTCCTGTATTGATAAATGGCAACAAATAGACATGCCCGGTTGTATTGTCAAATGTGGACATAATTAAGGCCTTGTTGTTCAAAGGCATGTATTCACCAGAAAATCTTCTGGGATAATCGGCTTGTCGATACACTTGCAAGGTGGTGATATTTTCTCCTGATGGAACCGCATACCGCTCCTCGATGGTCGGGGTGGCCGTTCCATAGAGAACGGCATAAACCTTTGTCGCCGTTGCATAATACATTACTTTTTGGTCATCCAAAAAAGCGAAGTTTTCAGCCTCTTCAATTCCCGGTGCATTGGTCAAGTCAAATTTAGCAATTGGTTTGGGGGGCTCGGGTGATGGAAATCCACTTACCCCTTCGTCAAACATGAACAAGGCGACCTCGCCTGTCCCATTATTTTTCAGTAGGTGCATAAACTCCCCTGTAGTGCTTACGCCCGCGGCCAAATTCACATAACCCGGTTGTGTTGTAGGGTCAAATGCGCCAGCAGCACTATTTGGCGTGGCATACATGGTGTTGTCGCCAAACGGGGTGACGGATGGTTGGTACACAAACTGACCGTTCACCTCATCGTAAAAACTAATGACCACTATCGGGTTGCTCGCTCCATTGGCTGCTATAATGTCGGGTGCGGTAAAATCAGAATCAAAAGGCAGTCCGATTTTTGTTGATGCCCCCAAATAGGTGGATGTTATTGTTCCATTGGCCAAATAGAGATCTCCTTGGTTTACCCCTCCCAAGGCCTGTGGTTCGTAATTACTTCTTTCCGCATAAAACAAATCGCCATTGCTACCTCCAAAAGTGTAATCCAAAGTGTTTATCGTATAGATACTTGTCCCGGTTATACCGAACATGACATCGTCCCTTCCCAATTTTGTGTAGCGCATTTGTTTGGTAATCCCCGGAATTGTGGCGCCATTGATTGCAGAGTAAACATTGTGCTTTACACTGACCGCATCGTAATCCGGCGTCACCGACGGCGACATGATATGGCTAATATCGGTGGATGACCCATCTTCTGTGTGGGCCACCACCAAACCTTCACCGATATTGTTCAACACCCTTACCGGCCAGGCAAAAATATGGTCCAAATTTGTGCGGGTATTCGTTACGGTATATACCAGTTGATGGAAGTTACCTGAAAGGTTGGGTTTAAACTCAATTAAAAAATCAAGATTTCTTTCGTTGCCAATAACTTGATAAATCGTATCGTTTGGCTTTAGATTAATCTTCCATTCGTATGAAAGTTCACTTTCGGAAAGTCCTTGATGATCCAATTCCGGTATCACTTTCAAATTCTCAAATTGATAAACTGTCAGTGTTGCCACTCCAGTGGTATCGAGTGTAATATCCGGTATTTTATTTACATCCAATGTACTGTTGTCATCGTAACAGGAGGATGCAAATAGCCCTATCCCAAAAGCAATTAGGGTTATATATAATAGTTTTTTCATTTTTAAATTTTTAAGGTTATTCTGCATTCTTCAATGAAAAAGTTCCGCGAATCATCAATAGATCGGAACTATGGGTTGCCCAACATTTGGCCCATCATCGTGCAACAATGGAGCATCTGGGTTTTCCTCATTGTACTTTCGTATATAATCTCCAAATTGAACGCCCTTTACCTGGGCTCCGGTTGGTCCAAGAGCACGATAATCATCTATGGTAAAACTGGTCATTCCTGTTGATGCCACAAAGGCTCGGTAGGCTGCTGTACTGGGGTAGCGACAAAAGAAGAATCGGTAATACCTCCAGTCGGGAACAATCACTTTATTGGTCCAGGTGAACACATGATCTATGCTTTCCGTATTCCCTTTTCTAAAATCCTCGGAATCTGTAATCTGCAAATGAACCGAAACTTCCGTAGTATCCAATTGTTGGGAATTGAACACTTTCAAATACAGACGACCCTCAAATTCACCAGAGGCCACAATGCCTTGTTGAATTTCATAGAGGCTTGGGCTGGCTGTTGTCAATGAATCCTGAACCACTATTACCTTGAAAAAACGTTCGTTGCTCAATGTATCCCCTATAATACGGGTTGGAATTTCCGTAATAAACTCATTGGAAGGATTCTCCAGAAACGAATAGCTCGAAACTTCCTGAAGAAAGTTTATCCCACTAAAATCATTCTCAAATTCACCTATTTCGTCTTTGTTACAAGAACTGATAATGAGTACTGCTCCCAGCAGTACCATTAAACTCAATGTATATTTTCTCATTTTTAAAATGGTTTCAAATTTTAGTTTTGGCCCACAAACTGTGCTTCACTATCTGGATAGGGAAGTACATAGACTTCGTCATTTAGCTCTACCGTTTCGGATAGACCGGGAATCACGGTTTCCCCGGTACGTTTGTAGAAATAAAAGAGTTGTCCTTCGCCAATAAATTCTTTTCGATACTCCTTTTTCAGTTCTTCCCAAACGGTCCCAGAGTCTGAGTCCAATGGAATTGGTTCCAGTATTCCCCTACTTCTTCGAACAGTGTTCAAATAGGTTATGGCCTGCTCCAAATTTTCTGAGGCCCAGTAATGCTCTGCCGCGATATAGTACATTTCGGGCAACTTGATCAAAGGCATCTGATTTGGGTAATCGGTACCGGATTGAATCAATTTGGTGCTTACAAGACCTCTAGTCTCAGATTTAAGTAAAGTGTTGAATCGAACATCGGCAAGGCCTATGTTCACCTCATCGGTTTCAAAAATGCTATCTGCCATTTGTGTGGTCAGGTAAATGGCATCGTAATTGGTACCATCGTCACTGGCCGTTAAAATAGGGTTGACTATGTCCGCAAAACCATTGATATCCAAACAGAACAGTACTTCCTGATAAAGAATTGGATCGCTTGCAATTGGATATGAATCCGATTGTATAAGCACTGCACCTGAGTTGGCAATCACCGTCTCAGCAGCAGCTGCTGCATCGCTGGTATTTCCTTCCCAAAGTAGTTTTCTGGCCTCCAATGCTTTCACCGCATAATAATTCATGCGCTGCTCACGATTTTCATAAAATCCGTTTCTATTTACTTCCAAGTAATAATCTGCTGGACGATTCCCGTCTTGATATATCGGGTCTTCCTTAAGAAGTTCCAAGGCAAGGTCGATATCTTCCTGCATGCGATCAAAGGTCTGCGCATAGGTCATCGGCGATACCAAATCTTTATCAAAACTTACCACATAAGGAATGGTATATTCTCCCATCAAACTTTGACGTTCGCCCAAATCACCATAGCCATACAATCGCATGAGGTCTAGGTGGACAAAAACCCTGAGACCAAGCAGCTCTCCTTTAATGATGGCATAGTTAATCGGGTTTAACACCTCCTGGTTTTTGTCAATATACTCCAACGCCAGGTTAATATTGGCCAACACATTATAGGATCGTATCCAAAGTGCATCAACCTGATCCGTTGCCTGTGGACCTCTATAATTAAATTGTTGAACCTCATCATATAATGCCAAGGATGGTAAAGCCGCATATTGTTGGGCCAATAAATCAACAAGGTTCCAGGTCATATCCTTTGCGTACAGATTGGGCGAAGTCATTCCCAAATAGACGCCCATCAATGCATCCTTGAAACCGTCCTCGTCACTAAATTGTTGGTCCGCGGTAATCTTTGCATTGGAGGTTTCATCCAACCAGTCATCGCTACAGGCAATGACAAGTATGGCCGCCAGCAAGGTCATTAGTGTTTTTTGAATAAATGCTTTCATAAGTATAGTATTATAGGTTGGCCATTAAAGAGAATGTCATAGATCTGGAGAAGGGGTACTGTGTTCCCCTTTCAATTTCTATGGAAGAGAATTTGGCTACTTCGTTCATGTTAAAACTCAAGCGCAATCTATCCAATCCCATGGCTTTGGTTATACGTGGTTTAAACTCGTAATACACATTAATGGCTGCGATATCCAACTCGTTCCTATCCTGTACAAACCGTGAGGTGGCCCTTGTTTTTTCCTGAAGGCTGACAAATACATTGTCCCCATCTGGATCAACATTGTAGGTTCCCAATCTTTTGTAAAGTGCATGTTGCCCTGGATAGCGCCATCTACCGGTAAGTACGCGCTCATCTACATTGTAGTTCATATCCACATTCTCCACTTTATCCACCAAAGTCTGGTTGTAAAGTTGTCCGCCGCCTAAATATCTGGCCGTAACGCTTACCCCAAAACCTTCGTATTCCCCTGAGAAACCGAAAATTCCCCGGTATTTTGGGTTGCTGTTTCCTACAACAACCAAATCGGCGGCGTCCCACTCGTAGGTGGTACTTCCATCCTGTTTCATGTAGATTTCCTGTCCAGTGGAAGGATCGATCCCCAGTGAAGGTACCGCCCAAATAGCATTCATGGACATTCCATTCTCGTATCTGTTCACCGGTCTATTGTTGCCTCTATCCGCAGCTATCTTGTCCTGTGCATCATTGAAGCTTTGCAAGGCATCGGAAAGTTCGATAATCTTGTTCTCGTTGGTAGTTATACCTCCGTTAATCGAAAAATAATTCCTACCCCTGGACCACAATAAGTACGAAATGTTCGCTTCGATACCACTGTTCTTAACCTTGCCCAAGTTATCCTTGACACTGTTGAAACCACTATAATATGGTAGTGTTATATCTGTAATCAAGTTTTCCGTATAACTCTCGTAATAGTCGTAGCGAAGGGTCAATCCTCCGATCTTGATATCGAAACCGTTGTTGACATCGAATTTGGTTTCCCACTGTAGCCCAGGGTTACCCATATTCAAAGTATAGGAACCAACATTGTCTTGATATCTTGAATCAAGATAGTAACCGTAGGTCACAACAGATTCGTTGCTATTGAAGTTCTGGTTTCCGGTCGAACCCACCGAGGCTCTGATCCTAAATTGTTCGAATGGTGATTCTGCAAAAAACTTTTCGTTGTGCAGGTTCCAACCCAAACCAACACTCCAGAAATTGGACCATCTTTTATCGTCACCAAACTGGGATGACGCACTGGTCCTGAATGTAAAATCAGATAGGAATCGATTATCATAAATATAGGATCCAACAAACAAAAATCCAACATCCCTAGAGACACCACTAATCCCTGTAGGTCTTGAATCAAGGGCGTAAGATCGTGCAAAAACAATATCGTCCATTCTGCTACTTGGAAAACCTTCCGCCAGATGAATTACTTCCTCAAAATCCCTTTCGCTTACATTGAAACCGGCATTTCCAAACAACAAATGTTTCTTAAAGCTTTTGGAGTACTGTAGGTTAAGGTCTCCGTACAGGTAACTGCTTTGTCCGTTATTGACTTGGTAGGATCCTTTCCGATTTTTGTCGATCAAGGAATAGTTTTCAAATCTGGTATGCTCGGAGGGATAAAACTCATCCGCCTTGCTCTTTTTAAGATCTATACCGACACGGGCAATGGTTTTTAAAGCAGGCAGGATATTCCACTCCAAATAAAAATTATTCACAAAGTTCAAATAGCTTGAAGTGTTTTTGGAATCGAGCAAAGAATTATACAAGGGATTGGTATACTTTTCCCCGTTTGGGCCAATCTCCGCGTAATAGGGTATGCTCCCGTCAGGATTCCTGGCCCTCCAATAAGGGTTCATGATGGCATACTCATTAAATGTTCCGTAAGGGGACTCTTCGCCTACGTTATTGTTGATAGTGGTGCTGTTTTTAAAATTGAGGTTCTTTACCCTATAAAATGCGGTAAGATTACCTCCAATGTTCTCCCGCGAAGATCCCTTCATTACCCCCACACTTTTTCTATAGTTTAGGCTGGCCTGCAAACGCAAATCCTTGTCACCCAATTCAACCCCCAAGGAATGTCTATGCCCAATGCCATTCTGCAATGGTTTTGCCATCCAATCCGTGTCCAGCCCTTCATTGGCCAATTTCAACCTGGATTGGTACAATTGCTGGAGCTCCACCAAACGGTCTGGATCTGCCAAGGAAGGCGTATAAAGACCATCGATAAGTTCGGCCTCCAATTTTTGAAAGGAGTTGGTCAAATTATAACTGGTCAAGTCCGGTAGTTCTACATCCAAATTGGTGGTATAGGTTACCAATGCACCTTCGCCGGACAATTGTTTGGTCTCGATTACCACAACACCATTGGCAGCTCTGGATCCATAAAGTGCCTTGGATGCGGCATCTTTGAGTATGGTTATGCGTTCCACTCGATTAAAGTCCAGATCGAACACCCTTTCTGCCGTGGCCTCAAATCCATTCAGGATAAAAAGTGGTTGGTTCGGATTTCTCAAATAATTACCCTTAAGGTTATCATCGGCTGCCGCCCCTGGAAATGTTGAAGTGCCTCTTATCTGTAAATCGGGTAAGTTGTTGGGGTTGGACCCCAAATCAAAATTATCCATCAGGCTAATGGAGGGATCAATATTCTGAATGGCCTGAAAAACATTTTGGCTCCCCACCTTCCTAAGATCTTCACTGGTAACCGTTACCGTAGCACCGGTATAGCTTTCTTCCTTTCGTTCAAAAAAGCCCGTAACAACCACCTCGGACAATTCGGCAAGGCTCTCTTCCATTTGGACATCTATGGTGGACTGTATCCCAACTTCCATGGCCAATGTTTTGTAGCCAACATGACTAAAAAGCAATATATCGGAAGGGGTTGCCTCAATGCTGAAACGACCATCCAAATCGGTTATTACCCCTTTATTGGTTCCCTTGACCACGACATATACTCCTATAAAGGGATTTCCAAATTCATCGATTACCGTTCCAGTTACAACGGACTGGTTTTCATCAAAATCATTTTTGGCCTTAAAATCATCTTTACTGCTCAATAAAACTTGATCTCCTATTACCTTGTACCCAGTGGCTGTTCCTTCAAAGACCTGTTGTAAAACCTTTGACATTTTTTGGTTGGTGGCCTTTAAGGACAATCTTCGGTTTAAATCGACATCTGTGGTCTTGTACGCAAATCTATATCGTGTGGAACTTTCAATTTTATCGATCAGATAGCTAACCGAAACATTTTCAACGTCCAATGTTATCAGCTGTTGAGGAGTAACCTTGGCCTGAAAAGAACTAAATGTACTGAATAATATAAGTAGCGACAGCTTGTTTTTAATACTTTGATTTAGAACATAGGTCAAGCTAAACCCTTTGTTCCTAAGGAGTTTTTTCATAATTTTGAAGTTAGTTAGTGGTTGGTTAAATCACTGAATTACTGATACGATCGGGAGATGTGTCACCATCTTCCGATTTTTTTAATATTGTTGCGTTGTCGTCATAGGCGATTTTTTTAATGGATTATTACTTTATTGTCTTGAATGGTATACTCTAAATCATATATCTCTTTGAGGTAAGCAAATACATTGTCAATGGATTCTGTACCAAAGTTGGCACTAAAGGTCTCTTCCCTATTTACCAAGCCCTCATCAGCCAGTATGGGAACATTAAAGTGCCTCTCCAATTTTTTTAACATCTCGGCAAAAGTCAAGTTCCTGAATATCAATTCACCGTCCACCCAACGGGTATACACATCCGTGATAACGGTCTGACTGGACATTTGATCGGTATTCTTGGTGTAGATTCCCATTTGACCGGGTTCGAGCAGTAACTCGGATGCCTGACCGTTGGGTGATGACGCTTGGGATGTAAGTTTGACCGACCCCTCTACCAAAACCACATCGGTCTGGACGTTTTCCGGAAAGGCAGTTATATTGAACTGGGTTCCGAGCACCTCAACTCCTACCCCTCCCATATGTACCTTAAAGGGTTGGTCTGAACGATGGGCCACTTCGAAATAGGCCTCTCCCTCCAGAAAAACATCCCTATCCATACCATCAATAAACTTTACAGGATATTTAAGCGAACTGCCTGCATTTACATGGACTACCGTTCCATCTGTCAAGGATAATTCAAATTTTCGCCCATAAGGGACTTTTATGGTGTTATAAACCAAGCTCTCCGCTTTCAATGCTTTATCGTAGGTTAATCTATTGTTCCGGACATTTCCCAAGGATTGCCCTTGAACATCAACAACCCGACCTTGATCCAGGGAATCCAGCAGCTTTATGGTTCCATCTTCCATTTCAAGTATAATGTGTTCTTGGTTGACCAATTTTTCCAAGGTATGAATTTGTGGCTCGGATGTTGTACCTGTGATATAAATTCCCAACGAAATAAGAACAAGGACTGCAGCAGCTATTCTTATCCAATACTTGGGGAAGGTGCTTTTTTTAACTTTAGCTCCCTTAGCATCCAAAATCCTTTGATAGATTTCATTGGCCCGGGTTTCATCAATGGTATTTGATGAATCCAAAAGGGACAATACAGTATCTTCTGACGGCAATCGTAAACCAGTATCCTTTTTTTGCAACAAAAGAACTAGTTCTTTCGACTCCGCTTCACTGCATCGATTTTGCACAAACTTGTTGACCAGTTGTTCAAATCGTTTTTGAGAATCCATCAAATAATGGTTTTTGTTGATGTTGTTCTTAGTAATACAATTGAAGACCGGTTTTGTACTACTCTTCGTTTAATTTTTTTTATTTGAAATTTAGGACATCAACATAGCTGCCTGATAATATGCGCTTTAACTGCCCTTAAGAAATTGGAAAATTTTATATTTAGGGTCTGAAAACAACTTCGATGAACCGACAGGTTCTTGCCAAAGGACCAACTATTCCATTGATAGGTTCAATGCAACCAAAACAAATAAAGAAATATCAGGATGTGAATTAAGGTAAGCTTTAATATCCGATAATGCCCTGCTCATTTGATTTTTAACGGTACTCAAGGAAATTCCAAGTTCCCTGCTTATGTCATCATAACTCATCCCCTTTTCCCGTGACATCTCAAAAATCAGTTTTCGTTTGGCAGGCAGACTCCTGATTGCCCTTTCCCGCAACAGGGTATATTCAGAATTGGTCAAATAATCCTCGACATCGTTTCGTGAAACCTGGCTTTTATGAAAAATCTCATCTCTAAGCCTATTGGTATTGGCCACTTTTTGTAAAAAATTCAAAGCTTTGTTCTTTGCAATGGTAAATATGTATGACTTAAAGGAAAGGTCCGGTTGTAAGGATTCGCTGTTTATCCAAACCGTCATAAAAACTTCTTGTAAAATTTCATCGGCCATTTCTTTTGATTTGACCAATCCAAATGCAAATGCGTGTAGTCCTCTGTGGTATTTTTGATACAAAGCATGGAAAGCCCTCTCGTTTCCCTTGATCAATTGATTGACCAATAATTTGTCGTTATCATGTGGAGCTTTTGAATCCAAATCTGGCCCATTTAAAATTCTTTCGTGAATCCAGTTTTCTTTTCAAGAACAAAAAAAAAGAAAACATTCAGCTTTTTCCAAAAAAACATTAAATATATTTAATTTATCATCAAGTTTTGTGAATGAATGCGTTAAACCGCAAAGTATTCTTTACTTTAATGTTAACCTGTCCAAAACTGAATATGTTGGCACTTGTAGAGAACGAATTATGAACATAGGTTGTAGGTAGCCATTAAGAGTATGGGACCATAAGGTGCAGGAATGGTTTTTTGGGTTCTTCACCTTGACATTCTGTATTTTAGTGAGTCATTACCTTACGAGAAAGTGAAAGATGGAAAAAGAAATGAAGGAAGTGATTTCAACCATCCTGCTGCGCCATCCCAATGATATGGGACTCGGTACAGGGCCAATGGCCGCGTCTTTGTTCCAAGCGTAACCTGGAAGGATTGGGTACCAACCCTACTCGTGAAGCAAATATATTTTTGTCGTTGTGGCCAACCCTTCCCCAAACGAATGGTCTTACCTCCATTTCGGTTTACCATAGCTTCGGTTGCATCCATGCCAACCACCCCCCCCTTTTCCTTTTCGGATGGACACCCTGCAACAGGGTTACAGACGGCCGTTCAAGGCATTATGGCAAGACAATGAACCCAATAAACCATTGGCCTTCTCGTCAAATGCTTCCAAGGCAATACCCATCAACCTTGTTGTCATGCCTCCTTTATTACACCTGAAAAATTGAAGTCACACCCAATCCAGTAAATACTCCGGTTTTGTGTAGGGCACCGGAGCGGCCCTTGATGGCAATCAGGCCATTTCATAAATGGTCTCGAACAATTGCTTGTCCAATCGTTCCTGCCGTGAGAAGCTCCGTTTGAGGCTGCGGTGCAATACCGCATTGAAGGCATTGTAACCCAACCAGAGGTTCGGGGTGGTGCCCAACTGAACGGCCTCGTTGTCCAAGATCTCGATGACCTCCCGTGCCCTTTTGGACGGTTCATCGTTGCGATCACTGCACTCATAACGGAACAGTTGGGTTCGGTGCAGCACCTCCCTGACGAATTCCTTGGTATCCAAAAGTTCCACCGACATCATCTGGTGGAACCTATCGGAGATGGTATAGAACTCGTTGTCCATGAATTTGCGGAACAGGCCTTCCAACTCGGGCATGATCAGGTTCACGCAGTGCTTATGATGCTTGATCGAAAAACCGATTTCCGTCCGGGCCACGTGCAGGCCATTGGAGCACACCATGCGATAGAAGCCAAAATGTCCCGAGGTACGTTCGCTCCCATCGTAGGAATTGGTAAAACGGAGCATGGGCAGGATGGCATCCTCCCGGTGCCCCACAGAAAACTGGGTGCTGTCGGTAAGGACAAAGTCCATGCTGAAACTCCGGTCCGATCGGTTGATGGTCTGGCGACGGTACTCCAAGCCCGTTTTGATGACCCGCTCCTCGGCTTTCCCGAAAAACAGTTCATTGGGAATGTGCCCGTAGCGTTTGGACACAATGTTCACGATCTTGCCATTGCTCACAATGGCCCGTTCCATCCCTTTTCGCGAGGGCATTCCGGTCAATTCTTCCAAAGGCCTGAGCTGTGTCGGTACAAAGACCTTGTCCTGTTGCAATCTGTTCAAATACATAATCATTGATTTTAGGTTAAACAATATTTGCAGGACGACCCAAACAGAAGGCAGGCTGTGGAGCGGCAAGGAAACGGAATCGTTACTTAGCCGATAGAAATAATATTGTTAGAACAGATACAGTTCTATCTTGAAATTAATAGT
>NZ_JAUZVW010000021.1:0-23970 GCF_033441575.1 Flagellimonas baculiformis | reverse complement strand
GGTGGGTCACTTTCGTCCGGCCAGCTATGGTCACTTTGAACCGGCGAGGGTGGTATACTATGTCCGGCGTTTCCACATCAAGCAAGATTCAAGAATTTTACTTACAATTTTCGGAACAGATAAAAGACTTATAGATTCTTTTTTACTATTTAATGGTAAAACCTTAGTTTGTCCCGATTTTCCCCAATAAAATATTTCATCCCTAACCCTATAAAATTGAAAATCGGGGTATTCGTCTTGAAGTTCAAGATAACTTTCTTTTGTGCTGTAGTCTGAAAATGGAACTTTCGACAATTGAAAAGTTTGCCCTTCTATTTCTGCTTCGAAAAAATTTAAAAAAAGACCTGCCATATGTAATTCACTAAAAGTTTGTTAAAAATCAAAATCCATACCATAATACTTGTAGGATTATATGACGTTATTTTACATAAAGAAACAAACAATTAGCGATTGTTTAAGACAAAATGTCATCTTACAAATATTTCTCTTACAAGCTAATAACTTCAGTAGCTCCAATATTTAGACTTTACAAAGTGAGTAAGATATACCACCTTCTCCCAGAAAAAATTAAGCACAATATAAGCACCAACAAACAGCTGAAAACAATTCTTCTATATCAAATCAAATAATCCGTTTTTAGGAGTTCTCAGTGACCGTTTCTTCCATTTTTCTCTTTTGGGCTATAAAAATTTAATTTATAGCTCATTTTTATGTTATTTTTGAGCTATAAATCTTAATTATTTGGCTCATGACAGCTTTTAAATGGAACTGGCAACAACAAGACTGGCCCAATTTCAGATATGATGAGGCAGCTTTGGAGGACCTGGAATATCAGTTTGTTCAAACTAGTGGAGTAGCACTAGGTTCAATTAAACATATTGATGAGGAAGACAAAAATGAGCTTTTAATTGAAGTTTTGTCGGATGAGGCCTTAACTACTTCGGCAATTGAAGGGGAATATCTTGACCGTGCGAGTATTCAGGAATCCATCAAAAAAAACTTAGGACTTGAAACGGAAAGAAAGAAACTTCCCCAAGCTGAATATGGAATATCTGAAATGATGGTCAATCTATATCGAACATATGCAGTACCATTGACCCATGAACAACTTTTTGAGTGGCATCAGATGCTCGCCAATGGCAGAAGGGATTTAGTGGATATTGGAAGATATCGTACCCATGAAGATCCTATGCAGGTTGTTTCAGGACGCCTCGACAAGCCGACGGTACATTATGAGGCACCCCCCTCATCAAAAATGACAAATGAAATGGAAGCTTATGTTCGTTGGTTCAACGAAACCCATACGACAAACAAATCCAAAATGCTTCCATTGGCCAAGTCAGGATTGGCACACTATTACTTTTTGGCCATCCACCCCTTTGAAGACGGAAATGGACGTATTGCAAGAGGACTTTCCGAAAAATCGATTTCCATGGATTTGGGAAGACCAGCACTTATATCCCTATCACAGACCATCGAGTCAAACAAAAAAGAATATTATTCTTCCATCGAAGACCATAATTTCAAATTGGATATTACAGAATTTCTCCTATACTTTGGGAAAACAATCCTTGCGGCACAACAACACACCATCAAAACCATTGACTTTTTGATTCAAAAAGCAAGATTCTTTGATCAATATTCTCGTTTGATGAACGAACGCCAGCTAAAAGTAGTCCAACGTATGTTCAAAGCCGGATATAGTGGATTTAAAGGAGGCCTTAGTGCAGATAATTATATCCGTATAGCCCGAACATCAGCATCAACAGCCACACGTGATTTAAAGGATTTGGTCAACAAATCCATATTAGTCAAATCTGGAGAACTCAAAAGCACACGGTACTCACTAAACTTAAAATTCAAAAACGAAATTTGATTTTACCTGACAAGCAAGCAAGATTTCGTTTTTATGAAATTCCCCAGGCCTCTTTCAATTTTTGAGCGGCCTCATAGTTTGAAATTTTGAGATAACGGCGGAAAGCCTTTTCTGATTTATGGCCGGAAATCTTCATAATGAGTTGCACATCGATGCCATTTAGGTAAGCATTGGTACAAAAGGAACGCCTACAGGTATGGGAACTTATCAATTTATATTTCTCCAAAAGTTGTGCTTCTTTAATGGTTCCCCGCTTATGCTCGATTTCCACTTTTTGGTGAAGCTTGGCTGAATCCCCAAGTTCCTTTATGCGCCTGTTGAAAGTGAATGAGTCAATATCGGGGGCATATCCATCATATTTTCCCAAAATGCTCTTGACTTGGGAACGAAGTGGCACTACAATTCGGCCAGATGTCTTCTTCTGTCGAATATTCAAAAACCCATTATCGTCCAAATACTCAGGTCGAATCCTCGAAATATCGGAAAACCGAAGCCCTGTCAAACACCCAATTACAAAAAAGTCCTTTACTTTCTCCAATTCTTCATCGGCTTTACAGTCCACGGCCGCAATAGCCTGAATTTCATCATCGGATAAATAGATATGGTCCACTTCTTCTTGAACTACCTTGAATGCCGAAAGATCTATGGGCTTGATGCGGTTTCTACGCATACGGTCATTTAAGAAGGCCTTTAAGTTCTTCACCAACTTGCCTATCGTGTTGTTCTTCATTCCGACACCTCCATTTTTTAATGGGGCATGGTACGCTAGGTAATCCGTCCATTCCTGGTAGAAATGATAATCAAAAGCATTGAAATCGATGATGATTCCCGAAAATTCCTGGAAACCCTCCAAATGCTTTCTAAGTGAATTGTAATCCTTGATAACATCTTTGACCACCTTGCTCTTTTTGCTTTCCAGATAATGGTCAAATTCAGTAAAAAAGTCTTGGACAGGTTTTGAATTGATGGACGGTTCACCTTCTTCAAATTGTTTTTTGAACATCTTTTTTGAAAGTGGCCTACCCTGATTTCGATAGCTGGAAATAATTTGATTGGCCAAGCTGTCCATTTGGGTAAGTTGGACAAATTCAGAACCCACTTCTTTTGATTTTTTAAGGAACGATTTATCCTTGTTCCAATACTTCATTGCAATTTCAATTCCAGTATCGATTTGGATTCTTACATGACGATTTTCATAGTATCTCAACTTGATACTATGGGTTCCATTTTTGTTTGGTGATTCTGAAATATAAAAGTTGTAATTATACATTTGCGTGCTGCATTCGTGCTGCATTTTTCATGAAAAGTAGTGTTTTATGATGTAAAATAAAAATCAATGTGCATTTAATTAATTGATAATCAATAAAATAATGTAAGTTAATGAAATGTTAAAAATGCAGGGTAGCATCCCGTCCAGACCGCAAAAAGCTCCGAGAAATCGGAGCTTTTTTGTTTTTAAAATCTTCCACCCTTTTTTGGGTTTGGTTTTGAGCAGTAAAAGCAGTCGATAGAAATAGAATGTGCTATCCTTATATACACTTCCATAAAGACTAGGGTCATGCCCTTTTCAATCCCTAGGCGATTCCAACAAGGTAAAATAATGTTCATAAAACCATAATTGGCATAAAATTACCTTTGAATCCCTGTTACCAATACCCTCGACATATTAACATCAGGATTTCAGTAGATATGGAAAATTAAGAAAACCTGTCCCATTGGGGTTTGCCAAGTCAATACAACTTTTTTTGGGGTTTTCATGCTCTTGCATCCGCCACAAGCAGTCAGTAAATCTTGGCGGTGATATTAAGAAATATGATAAATGGGTATTTTACATACGTGCCAATCGGATACTGGGCAATGAGGAAAAAAAGGACAGTACTTTTATCTTTTCACCAAGGAGATAAAATCTTTCTTGATCCCATCACTGATTGCCACCGAATTATAGGTGCAATTTTTCATTTTGACCGGGTCAAAACTGTACATCTTGATCTTGGAGGGCTTAAACTCCTTGCACTGCAAATGGGTGAACATGTTCAGGGCCGCTTTTGAAGTAGAATAAGCGGTAAGGCTGTAATTGGAATAACAGAAGTTTTCATCCCTCATCTTGTTGATATCGCCCAAGGAACTGGTAATATTGATGATCCGGGGGTCATCACTTTCCTTCAACAACGGTTTGAAGATTTGTATGGCACGTATAACGGAGAAGAAATTGATCTCATACACTTCCTTGATGTCCTCAATGGTGATCTGATCGATTTTTTGTCCAAAACCATTGACCATTTCGGCGTTGTTGATCAACACGTCCAATTTACCATACGATTCCCGAATGGAATTTTCGAGCGCTTCCAAACTTGCCTCGGAGGTAAAATCCACTTCCATAAGTTCATATCCGTGTAAATTTTCCCCGTCTTTGGAAAGTAGCTCAAAACTTTTCCCACAGGCGGCAAGAACAACTTCATATCCATTGTCCAGTAGGATCTTGGCAAATTTATGGCCCAATCCGTTACCGGCCTCCGTCACTAAGGCAACATACTTCTCATTCATCACTGCTCATTTTATTTCATTTTACAAATTTAGCACATGGTTTTTCATCGTTGATTGTAACTTGTTCATTATTTGGTCGTTGTTCTGTACTGTTGAAATTTTACATCCTTCTAAATTGATTGGGCGTTACACCGCTCAAATTTTTGAAGAACCGGGTAAAATGGGTCGGTTCCTGAAAATTCAAACGATACGCTATCTCGGCAATATCAAGCCCGGAATATTTCAACAGACTCTTACTTTCCATCAAAAGCCGTTCCTGAATTACATCCTTGGCACTTTTGCCCGTCAATTTCTTGATGGTCGTGGTCAGGTAATTGGGCGTTATGTTCAGTTCTTCGGCATAGTCGCTCACATTCTTGGTATCCACATACATTTTGTCCACCAATGCTTCAAACTGGTTTGCTATGATCTGCGATCGGCTCAAATGGTTTTCCGTGGTCTTGTGCCGTTCGTAAATCGCTTTGCAGAAATACAACAAAGACCCCAACATCCCTTCCAACATTTTTTCCTGATACGGATGCGGGTTCTTAAATACCGAATGCATCCGTTCCATGTCAAAGTACAACGATTCATGCTCCTCCTTGGTGAGCATCAATGCGCTGTTCTCCGTCATTTTCAAAAAGGGAAAATCCTTTTGCAGGTCCGGAAAGGTGTTGATCAAAAATTCCTTTCTGAACATCACATAATAGCCCGACATTTTCTCATCCCTGAACCACGAAAACACTTGTCCCGGCACCACGAACCACAACGGAAACTCATTGAGCTCCAACGTATCCGTATTGAGGTTGAGCTGGCTTTCACCCGTATAGTTCAACAACCCGACCTGATAAAATCCTTGGCGATAGGGCGGCATGCACCTTCTCGCCGAGGTCGCCATTTCATCCACCGGAAACACATCAAAATTGGGTATGTGGCTCCTATGGGCAAACCCTATGGCCTCATGTAGATCATTTGTATTCTCAAAAACAGGTATCTCGGCTTTGATCATAAATAAGGTGGTGGGTCGGCACTGGCTTTTTAGTCCAAAATATCCGACCCACCTTACACGCTGGTATTAATGGGCATCGGCATTCGCCTCATGCAAGGTTTCAAATTTTGTATCCAATTCTTCTTCCGAAATGATTTCCCATCCACCGCCCAAAGCCTTGTAAATGGCTATCAGGGATGTTGCCGATGAAATCTCGCTTAAAGCTAGTGCATTCTCCGCCTGCAACAAAGCATTATCGGCATTTAGGTAATCAATGAAACTGTCCAATCCCGAGTTAAATCGCTGCCTGGCAAAGGTTGCGGCTTGGGCACTTGCCTGCGATGAAATGCGCAGGATCTCCCTTCGCTCCAACTCTTTGGTGTAGTTCCCCAAGGAGGTCTTGATCTCTTCCAGTCCTTGCAGCACTGCTTTTTCATATTGATTTAAGGCGGCAATGGTCAATGCATCGTTTCGTTTGATCTGTTGTTTCACACGACCCAGGTTGAATGCGGCCCAACTGATACTGGGCATAAGCGTCCAGGTGAAGGATGGCTTCTCTCCAAAGTTGGCAAAATCCACGGCTGAAAACCCTACGGAGCCACCAAACTCAATCTTGGGATAAAGATCGGCCACGGAAATATTATAGGCCGCTATCCGCACTTGAAGGGCTGCCTCTGCACGGCGCACATCGGGCCTTCTTCGGAGCATTTCCCTGATATCGCCCAAAGCGACAGTTTCCGGCAGACTCGGCAATGGTTGCTTGTTGACAACCTCATTCTCCAAATTTCCGGGCACCTCCCCTATCAAAACACTCAAACTGTTCTTTAGGGCCCCTATCCTAGCCTCCAAGGGTGGAATACTGGCACGGGTGCTTTCTAACTGGGCCAATGCCCTAGATACATCAAGGCTGTTGCTGGTACCGGCCTCCGTTAATTTTACGGTAAGATCATAGGTTTCCTGTTGTCCCTGCAAATTTCGCTGGGCAATATCCAAAAGGTATTGTGTACCGCGAAGCTCCATATAATTGTTGGCCACTTCGGCAAAAATGCTCACATACATACCGTGCATATCCGCCAAAGCAAGATTGCTATTGGCATACGCCCCTTTGATCCTGTGGGTCACCCTACCGAACAGGTCCGCTTCCCAAAAAGCGTCAAAACTCGCGTTGTAGGTATTGAACGTTGGGTTACTGCCCTGCACGAACACATTTTCCCCCAAACGGGTGCGGGTATAGTTACCATTGGCGGTCACCGTCGGCAGCCTGTCCAACTTGTTCTCTTTGAGAAAGGCACGTGAGGCCTTGTAATTGGCAACAGCCGAATTGATATCCAAGTTGTGCCTTCTGGCTTTCTCAATAAGGGTATCAAGAATGGGGTCGTTGAATTCTGACCACCATTCCCTGGTTATCCCTGCTTCGGTAAAGGCCTTGTCACTGATTTCCTTTTTTAGAAAATCCTCCTTGACCTGCACTTCACTTTGCACATCGTAATCCCTTTTTGTAACCCCACAAGAGGCCAACAGGAATGCAATTGCTATCAGTATGATTGAATTTTTCATCACTTTTCGATTCTAATTAAATTGATGTACCAATTTCTCTTTTTGCTTTGCCGCTTTCTTGATTGACCATTTTCGACCCAAATAATAGAACACTGGGGTCAGGAAAATCCCGAAGACGGTCACGCCAAGCATCCCACTGAATACGGCTATCCCCAAGGACACACGTAATTCGGCTCCAGCGCCAGTGGCAATGGCCAATGGGACAACTCCCAGGATGAAGGCCATGGCCGTCATCAGAATAGGCCTCAATCGCAGTTTGGATGCTTCCATCACCGCTGTTTTCAAATCCTCGCCCTGGTCCTCCAATTGTTTGGCGAATTCCACGATCAAAATGGCATTTTTACTCGCCAAACCGACCAATACCACAAGTCCTATCTGCACCATGATGTTATTGTCAAGTCCGGCCAGGTCCACCCCGATCATCGCCGATAGCAACACCATGGGCACAATGAAGATTACGGCCAATGGCAATACCAAGCTTTCAAACTGGGCAGCCAACAATAGGAACACAAACACAACGGCCAAGAAAAAGGCGATCCCTGCCGTATTGCCGGCTTTCCTTTCCTGATAGGCGATTTCCGTCCATTGGTAGGAAATGCCCTGTGGCAGTATTTCTGCGGCCAATTCTTCCATTCGGTCCAATCCTTCGCCTGAGCTATAGCCCGGGGCAAAATCCCCATTCAGGGAAGCGGATGGATACAGGTTGAAGCGAGGTATCCGCGAAGGTCCTGCAATATCCTCTTGTGTGGAGACCGTACCCAAGGGAACCATCTCTCCTTTATCGTTGCGGACTTTAATCCTCGAAATATCATCGGGCGTCAATCGGTTTGGGGCATCGGCTTGGGCCGTTACTTGAAAAGTTCTTCCCAAATAATTGAACTCGTTCACAAAGGCGGAACCCATATAAATCTCCAATGACTGGAATATATCGCCCACATCGATTCCCAATTTTTCGGCCTTTACCCGGTCTATGTCCAAGAACAATTGCGGGGTCTGGTTATTGAAAAAGCTGAACACGTTGTTCAATATCGGGTCTTGGTTAGCTGCCATGGCCAGCTCGTTGGTGGCCTTGAGCAGTTCATCTGTTCCGAGGTTACCCCTATCCTGAACCATCATCCGGAACCCTCCGGCATTACCGATTCCCCTTACTGATGGAGGTGGGATGACCAATACAATGGCATCATCGATTTGGGAGAGCTTTGCTCTTACCGTTCCCAAAAGTTCCTCATAACCAAGTCCCTTATCGTTACGCAGTTCAAAATCTTCCAAAGTCAGGAACACCGCAGCAGCATTGGAGGCATTGGTAAAGGAAGCCGCATCGAAACCCGTGAATGAGACTGCGTTTTCGATTCCATCAATATCCAATCCCAAATCGAGTACCTCACGGACCACTTTATCGGTCCTGGTCAATGAAGAACCCGGAGGAAGCTGTACAATGGTGATAAAATACTGCTGGTCCATGGCCGGAATGAATCCTTGGGGCACCCTATTGAACTCAAATCCGGTGATGGCAATCAATCCAAAATAGACCACCATGACCATTGTGGCGGTACGCACCAATTTTTGGACGGCCTTACCGTATTTATCCGAAATCCAATCCATAAAACCATTGAATCGGTTTCCGATAAAGGCCAATGGTCTCAGCCAAATCGGTGTTTTCTTTGTGCTCGATTTTTCTTCATGCTTCATGAGCAATGCGGCCATGGCCGGGCTCAGGGTCAGGGAAACGAAAACCGAAATGGCAGTCGCCACGGCAATCGTCATCCCGAACTGTTTGTAAAATTGTCCTGAAATACCATCCAAAAATGCGGTGGGGATAAAAACGGCGATCAACACCAATCCAATGGCAACAAGGGCGCCCCCAACCTCATCCATCGTCTTAAAAGCTGCCTCTTTGGGGGATAGCCCCTTTGCCAGATACCGTTCCATATTTTCGACCACCACAATGGCGTCATCCACCACAATACCGATGGCCAGTACCAACCCAAAAAGGGTGAGGTTGTTCAATGAGAATCCTATGGCCTGCATCACTGCGAACGTACCGATGAGCGAAACGGGTATGGCAAGAATTGGGATGATGGCCGCTCTCCACGATTGGAGGAACAACAGAATGACCAAGACCACCAAGATGACCGCTTCAAAAATGGTCCGGTACACCTCATCCACTGATTTCTGGATAAATTCCGTTGGGTTATAGGCTATTTTATACTCCAGATCTTTTGGAAAATTTTTGGAGAGTTCCTCCATTTTATCCTGGATCTGTGAAGCTGTTTCCAAGGCATTTCCGCCCGGTTGCTGGAATATCGGCATCGCTATCGCTGGGTCTTTGCCCAAATATCCCTTGGTGGCGTAGTTCTGTGCGCCGAGTTCCACACGGCCAATATCCTTGAGCCGCACAATTCGTCCATCATCACTTGATTTGATAATGACATTTTCAAACTGTTCTGTGGTCACCAGTTTGCCCTGGGTCTGTATGTTGACCTCAAACGCGGATTGACTGCCAGCTGGCAAGGTGTTGAGCGTTCCACTGGCAATTTGGATGTTTTGTGCCCTCAGGGCCGCAACCACCTCACCAGCAGTAATGTCCAAGGTCGCAATTTTGTCCGGGTTGAGCCAGATGCGCATGGCATATTCGGCGGCCCCAAAAATCTGGATGTCACCAACACCTTTGATACGAGCCAATTCGTCCTTCAATTGGAGAACAGCATAGTTGCCCATATAGGTCTGGTCAAAAGTTTTGTTCGGGGAATACATGTTCACCACAAGGAGCATATCCGGGGATATTTTCTTGGTGGTGATCCCCAACCTTTTCACGGATTCGGGCAATCGGGGCTCTGCTATGGCCACGCGGTTCTGTACCTGCACCTGTGCCCTATCCAAGTCGGTCCCCAGTTCAAAGGCAACTTGAAGGACAACCCGACCATCGGCGGATGATTGTGAGGTCATGTAGATCATGTCCTCCACTCCATTGATCTCTTTTTCCAGCGGTGCTGCCACGCTCTCGGAAAGGGTCTGTGCATTTGCTCCGGGGTAAACGGCCACAACCTCAATGGTCGGTGGTGCCACATCCGGAAATTGTGAAATGGGCAGGGAGACATAGGCCAGACCGCCCACAATCAGGATCAGTACACTGAGTACTGCGGCAAATATGGGCCTCCTGATGAATATATGACTGAATTTCATTTTTCTTATTTTTTGGTGATAGCTCTCCCGGTACCCGTTCCAATCCCTTTAAATAAAGGGATTGGAGGGCAGGGAAATACATTTTTTTGATTGTTGAATTCCTATTGTTTTTTCCTAGATCAATGGGCTTGGGCCACCGTCGTCAGATTATTGACCTCCCCTTGAATGGCCACTTGTTTGGGGCTCACCACCATACCCGGTCCTATCTTTTGTATGTTGTTGAGAATGACCTTATCATCCGGTGAGATGCCTTCCCTTATGATCCGAAGTCCGTTGGAGTGCAAAGGCCCCAATGTTACGGCCTTGCTGACCACCTGATTATCATTTGATAAAGTGTAGATAAAACGAATGGACTGATTTGTGCCAATGATCTCATCGGGCACCATCAAGGCCTCATGTTCCGCACTTCCCAATAATCGGGCCTTACCATACATTCCTGGTTCCAGCAGATGATCCTTGTTTTCAAGTACTGCCCTGCTTTCAATGGTCCCGGAATTATTGTCGATCTCGTTGTCCACAAAGTCCATTTTGGCCTCGTGCACAAAATCTTCTTCGTCCAACAGTTTGATAAACACCGGCAATGCTTCGGAACGGGCTTCCCCACGTTCCCCATTTCTGGCCAACCGTACATATTTCAAGTAATCGGATTCGCTTCCGGTGAAGTAAAAATGGATTGGGCTGGTGGCCACGATGGTCGTCAGCAAGGTTGAATTGGCACTGCCGCCATCCACAATATTGCCTTCATTGACCCTGTCACGGCTTACCAATCCGGAAATTGGCGCCTTCACTTCGGTAAATTCCAGATTGAGTTGGGCATTATCGACCTTTGCCTGTGCCAATTGTATACTGGCCTCCGCATGCACCAACGCCTGCTTTCTTCTGTCGTATTCCTCGATGGACAAAGCTCCGGTCTCCCGCAAGGATTCTACCCTTTCGAAGTTGTCCTGCGCGGTCTTAAGGGTGGCCAAGGCTTGGGCATAATTGGCCTTTGCCTCATCCAAGGCAATCTTGTAGGGTCTTTGGTCGATGACAAAAAGTACCTGTCCTTTTTTGACAAGCTCGCCGTCCTGAAAGTTCACTTTTTCCAAAAAACCACTGACTCGGGCACGGACCTCTACGCGGCTGCTGGCCTCGAACCTTCCGGTGTATTCGTCCCATTCGGTAATACTTTCATATAAGGGCTGGGCCACCTCCACTGGAAGTGCGGCCATCTCGGCCTGTTGTCCATTGCTTTCACTGTCGGCTGTCGTGAAGGCATAAATGAATACTGCTATCGCCAAAACCATTAGACCGATGGTCAGGTTTTTCTTCGTGTTGAAATTTAGTCGTATCATGATTCTTTCCTTGATTTAGATTACGGGAACAAAATTATGGGCGCAGTTGCCCTTTTTGGTAACCATAACATTTTCAAAAATGACCAAAATCTTAACTAAAGGTTTTAGAATGGGTCAGAGCGTTACAGAAAAAATAGTTTCAAGAAGTATGTCTTCATCCTGATGACATTGCAAAGGTGGCCGCTTTCCTCGCTTCGGAAGAATCCTATGGGATACAAGGTGAAAAATCTCCGTGTTAGGAGGGATATATGGCATGTTGCGTCAAATGATGCTTCTAAAAAGAACACAAAGTATAGCTTCATACCTTTTAAGACTGCAAAAAGCTCCGATTTCTCGGAGCTTTTTTTAGATAATGAGTCAAATTCCTTAAAAAAGGAATCCATCTCTTATATTAATCTTCTCTTTTTAAGAAACAATAAAAAGACTGGCAATGGCAACGGCATCATCTCCGGACAACGCTTCATCATATGCCTCTGTGGAAGCCTCCATGCTAAAAGGAGCGGTATTGCCCAACGTGGTTACATCCAAACCTCCTTGGGTCACATTTTCTTCCCCATTGTACACGGCTTGCGTAGCCTCGGGCATTCCTGCTCCACGCTCATTGTTCGTGATCCATCCTTTAAGACCTCTCAATCTTCTTATTTCGGAGGCGTGCATGGCCTCAACGGCATGGATTTGCAGGGCCGGGGTCAAAAAGGCGGACCCCAACAGATTCCCGGCTTGTCCTTTATAGGCTCGTACACCGGTATCTTCAAATGCTTGGGCCAATGCCAACAACTGGGCATAGGCTGTTTCCTGGCCTACTCCATTATCATTGAAGGGGTCAAAGGCGCCTCCTGCGGTGAAATCAAACGTTGGTTTCTCTACCGGGGTTACACCTGCACCTTCCAATCCAGCGATCAAAAAGTCGACATGCGCTTGTTCGTGCTTGGAAATCTGCATATAAACTGTTTCCGGTCTCCCACTGGGCAATACTCCGGATTGAAGCGCCAAATCGTAAAATTCATCCTCCAAGTATTCCAAGGTCAAAGCCAATTGCAACGCACTTACGGGATCGTTGCCAGCATCCTGGGCATACGTTTTATTTGGCATTGTGGCCAGACCAAAGGGAATAGCGCTAAGAACCGCTTTTTTTCCAAGGGAGCCCAAGGTACCGAACATATCGCGACGGGTAGGCTTTCCTTCAAGCAGTGATTCATTCGTAAATCCATCCAAAAATTTTATAATATCCATATCTTATCTCTTTTTAAGGTTTAAGGTAAATTGTTAGCTGTGAAAGGGGTCGTAATAAACCCTGTGTCCCCCACTGCGGAAAGAACCACAGATGGATCTAGGGCAGCGGCCAGACCTGTATCGGTGGTCACATAATCGTCCCCGGCAAAATCTGCCGACCCAGGGTTCAGGAGTGTTCGGATGGCCGATGCATGTCTTGCCTCCACAGATACGATTTTCCCTGCCAACAGCAGATACCCCGGATTAGAGATCAATCGTCCTGCACCATTGTAGGCGGCCACGCCGGTATCTTCCAAAACACTTGCTGTGGTGAGCACCTGTTCCCTATTGCCAAAATCCAGGTTCCCATAATCAAATTCGAGTGTGGGCAATACTAAATCGGTATTTCCATCAACGGCCGCTGTAATGGCCGCTTTAAAAAAGTCCCTGTGGTTCACCTCATGATAATAAAGGTCGGTCAACACTTGCATTTCCTCATCGGAGATGTTCCCATAAAAGGAATTCACTACCTTGGTGTAAAAATCGGCTTCCAATTGTTCCAGGGCATAGGCATAGTTGAGAACTCCCAAATCTCCCTCGCCCAGATCAAATATGTCTGGGTTATCAGGATCGGGCATCATTCCCATGCCGTTGTCGTCATTGCTGCAGGCTACCAAAAGGCTTGCCCCAACAACTCCCATGCCTCCCAATTTCAGAAACTGTCGGCGGTTGGTTGCCTTTTTTACCGGTTTTACTTTGACTATACTTTTTTTCATAAGGCGACTTGTTTTAAAGGGTTAATACAACCATACCTACGAAGTATATCAAATGGGGTTTGGTCTCAAATGTTAAAAAAACGTCAAAACATCTCTCCCAAATCCTAAGATCCCACACAAATAAGTCGCCTCGCCTACGATTTGTTGAAAGGATAATTGATTGAAAAGATGAGGGGGAAACCATGGTATGACCGCCCAATTTTCATTCCAACGGAATAAAATAGGCCCTAGAATTATTGGATTATTTCCAATCAAATGTGTGGGAGATATTCCCTTTCATGAACGTTACAAAAAACATAAAACCCAGTAAAATTGGCACTTGCGGATTATTTTACTATCTTTGCAGTGATGAAAATCAAACTCCACGAGAGAAAAAACTGTAGGATACTTAGTTTTAATTATCTGGTATTTCGAAACCAACCGGATAAGTTCATTCCACCTACCCTATAATCGACCACCCTTAGTTGGGTAATCCATCGGTGCATTGTTTTGGACAGCATTGTCCATGGTTTTGCATCCCCATTCCTTATTATATCTATTAACCTAAAAAAACAAAAAAGCATCATCGTCCAAGACAAAACCATGGTCATCAAAACCTACGACGCCTTTACACGGCTCTCCACCATGGAAGCCGAAAGGTTTGCCAATTTCCTCTTCCATCACCAAGAAGGAAAAAGGGCCGAAAAGCAGGCCATAAGGAAAGCCATCCAGTATTGCACAAAAGACATCCCCGGACTTGGAGGCTATGTGTTCTCGATGGAAGAAAAGGATGAGATATTGGGCCTGGCCGTTGTGAACAAAACTGGAATGGGGGACTATATCCCCGAAAATTTCCTGGTGTTCTTTGTGGTGCACAAGGACCATCGGGACAAAGGCATTGAACAAAAATTGCTGGATTACACACTCCAGTATTGCAAAGGGGACGTTGCGGTCCACATCACCAGTGGGAACCAATGCCCCAACAAACATTTTTTTGAAGAGAACGGGTTCAATGAAACCCATATGGAAATGAGATTAAACAGATAAATCAATATATGCTCAAAATCGAAGTAAAACCTGGCGAAAGTATAGAACGTGCCCTAAAGCGCTACAAGAGAAAATATAGAAACACCAAGCGCTTGGATGAAATCAGGGACCGGCAGGAATACACCAAAAAATCAGTGGAACGAAGAAAAACAATCAAAAAGGCCGCATACCGGCAAAAATACCTGTTAGATCAGGAGAACATATAGTCATCAACACCATTAACAATACAATGAAACTTTCAAGAATCAAAAGGGAAACAAAGTATGAAAAGCGCTACAGCGTTAAAATGGGAGAACTCACCACCCAGGTGACCTATATCAAAAGGTACATCATGGGGCTTCCCATACGCACATTGCACAAATACAGGGAAACCTATTACGGCGAAGTAAAGGACTGTAAGGACTGCAACATATCCGCATAAAAAATCACTAACCCTTTTAATAAAAAACAATGAAAGTATTGGTCATTGGCGCAGGTAACATGGGGCTTACCTATGCCACAGGTATGTCCAGATCCAAGTTGCTGAAGAAACGCAACATCATGGTACTGGACAAGTCAAAGGAAAAAATGGAAGAAGTGGGCAAAATTGCCCATTTTGATGCCATGGAACGCTTGGAAGACTGTGTCCCCAAAGCAGATATCATCTTCTTGGCCGTGAAGCCGTACCATGCCGAAGAACTCTTGGGCCGCATGAAAGAATTAGTAAATCCGGAACAATTGTTCATCTCCATCATGGCAGGGGTCACCATCAAGTATATCCAAGATGCCCTCGGCATCAAAAAAGTGGTCAGGGCCATGCCCAACCTGCCCGCCCAGGTCGGCAAAGGACTCACCAGTTATGTTTCCGCGGAAGAAGTATCCCGTTTGGAACTGTTCATGACGGAAGGTCTTTTGGACACCACGGGAAAATCACTTCGCGTGAAGAGCGAAAAATACATCGATGCCTCCACGGGAATATCCGGGAGCGGGCCTGCCTATGTGTTCTATTTCATGCAAAGCATGATGGAGGCCGCCTTGCAGATGGGTTTTTCCGAAAACGTGTCCAAAGTATTGGTCAGCCAGACCTTTACCGGGGCCGTGGAACTGTTCAACCAGTCCAACCTGACGCCTGATTCCTGGATGGAAAGGGTCGCTTCCAAAGGAGGCACCACCCGGGCCGCCCTGGACTCCATGCAAGACAATAATGTTAACGAATTAATCAAGGAAGCCGCCTTTGCTGCATTCAACAGAGCAGTGGAACTCGGCGAAGAATACTAATTATGTACAAAGAACTCGTGGTCATCAAGGTAGGAACCAATGTAATGACCAACAAGGACAACAGAATAGTTAGACCCGTGCTCAACAATCTGGTCCAGCAGATCGCAGAACTGTATGAACGGGACATCATGACCATTTTGGTCTCCTCTGGTTCAGTGATTGCTGGAAAAGAGGTATTGGGAAAAGCAAAAATAAAGGACAAAACCCAACGCAGACAGGTATATTCGGCCATCGGGCAACCAAGGATGATGCGCCATTACTACAACATCTTCAATGACCATGGAATGAAATGTGCACAGGTACTGCCCACAAAACGGGACTTTAATCCTGGTGTGCACCGCGACAATATGATCAATTGTCTGGAAGGGCTACTATCCGAAGGCGTAGTGCCCATCGCCAATGAGGACGATGCCGTTTCCGTGGCCATGTCCATGTTTTCGGACAACGACGAATTGGCCACACTGCTCGCGCAATTGATGAACGCCGACAGACTGATCTTGATGACGGACATCGATGGACTATACAATGGCCATCCCGAGAAAGAAGACTCCGAGGTCATCAAAAAAGTGGCACCGGAGGAAGATCTGGACAAATATATAGAGGAAGGCAACAAGGCCGAGGGCGAAGGACGTGGCGGCATGGGTTCCAAACTGAACTATGCACAAATTGCGGCAGCGGCCAACATCCCATCCTACATCGTGAATGGAAAAAGGGACAATGTCATCCTCGATATTATTGAAGGAAAAACAGTGGGAACCGAGGTTTCCCGATAAAATCACAACAATGAAATTATTGAACACAACGATAAAGAACAAGGTATTGAGCGATATGGAACGGATCCTGGACCAGGACCGAAGCCTATTGCTGGAAGCCAATAAAAAAGACCTGGATGCTTTTGATAGGGACGACCAAGCCCTCTATGACCGCTTGGTGGTGGACCAGAAAAAAGTGGACCAGATGATACAAGCGGTCAAGGAAGTCCGCTTGCAGGAGGACCCTGTGAACAAGGAAATCTCCACCAGAAAATTGGACAACGGACTGAAGATCATCAACAAAACAGCCCCTTTCGGTACCATCATGATCATTTATGAATCCAGACCCGACGTGACCGTTGAGGCTGCCGTACTTGCCTTTAAGGCCAATAACAAGATTTTACTGAAGGGTGGAAAGGAGGCTTATCATAGTAACAAGGCCCTTGTCCAATTTTGGCATCAGGCCCTTGCGGAAAATGACCTTCCTTCCGATTTCATCCAATTTTTGGAAATGGATAGGACCCAGACCCAGGACTTTCTAAGAAATCCGAATCAAGATCTGGACCTTATTGTCCCGAGGGGCGGTGAGCGTTTGATCGCTTTCGTGAAGGAGCATGCCAAATGTGCGGTGCTGGTCAGTGGCCGGGGGAACAATTTCCTCTATGTGCACAAAGATGCCGACTGGAAGAAAAGCTTGGAGGTCATCATCAATGCGAAGACCCATAAAATATCGGCCTGTAATGCCTTGGACAAAATCTTGGTGGACACTCGCATCAAAGGCTATGAAGAAAAGCTAAAGGAACTCCAGCAAGTCTTGAAGGAAAAGGGAGTCTCCATCTTGGTGGACAAAAATGTGCAAACAATATTGTCGGATGAAGAATCCATTTCGGATGCATCTGTTTGGGAAGAGGAATTTTTGGCCATGAAATGCGTCATCGGGGCTGTGGACAGTCTGGATGGTGCCATAGAAAAGATCAACAGGCATTCAGGAGGGCATTCGGCCACCATTATGTCGCAAGACGACAGTGTTGCGCAGACCTTTATGGAAAATGTGGACTGCGCCGCCGTGTACCAAAATGCTTCCACCCGGTTCACCGATGGGGGCCAAATGGGCGTTGGTGCGGAATTGGCGATCAGCACGGACAAGCTGCACCATCGGGGACCCCTTGGGCTGAAACAATTGGTGACCAACAAATACTATGTATTTGGCGACGGGCAGGTAAGGATATAACCAATCCATCAAAAAATAAAAGAAAGGGAACATGGTGTTTTTTCATAATGTTCCCTTTTTTGATACGCAAAACCATCCCAACATTACTTTATTGTCAATTTTCCTTTCATTTATTGGTCAATTTTTAAGAAAATCTTTAGATTTAGTATTCAAAACATATAAAGTATGGGAAAATTTGAGATCAAAACGGATAAATCCGGCCAGTTCAGGTTCAATTTGAAAGCTGGAAACGGCCAAGTCATTCTTAGCAGTGAATCGTATTCTTCAAAAGCCGCTTGCGAAAATGGTATAGAATCGGTAAAAAAGAACTCTCAGGACGACAGCAAGTTCGAAAGAAAGACCGCCAAAGACGGAAGTCCCTATTTCAACCTAAAGGCCTCCAACGGGCAGGTGATTGGGGCCAGCGAGATGTATTCCAGCACGGCAGCCATGGAAAATGGCATTGCCTCGGTGAAGAAAAATGCTCCCGGGGCCTCAATTGAGGACATGCCCTGATTGCCTCCCGACTTAAAAAACGAACAGCCCAAAGGGCTGTTTTTTTATTCCTAAATCTTGTGGACAACGTATGGATTTGATGATTTGAATCACACTCGATTTTTGCATCCACCAATTCAAAACGGCCATCCGTTAGATCAAAACGGCCATCCGTTAATTCTCCCCCTCCTGATCCATTTTTAGATTGTATGTTTGTCTTGCAATTCAGCGTTAAAGTCAATTGAAGAGCAAGATCAATTTTTAACGCGTGCACATATAGCAATGCACTTTAAGACTGTTGTTGTCATAAAAGTGTTTAGTTTAGTTGAGGTTTCCGTTACGCCAAGGAATTTTTAAAATTCCTTGGTTGTAATGGTTTTTTATTTTGTTACCAACTGAAAGGTTAATCCATGTCCTTCCATGGAGAAAAATTCATCCCTCGCACAATGCCCATATCTCCCCCAATACATGGCGTCCATGCTAAAAACCTATAGGAATATTCCTTCATTTTAAAAACTATATTAACCCAAATCCCCCATCCGTCAATTCAAAAGGCCCATCCGTTCATTCTCCCTTTTTGGTACCAAATTTTATACTCTCTTTGGGGTCGATAAACCAAAAAACTTAAAAAATAACCCTGCCCTGGCTTTGGGCAAAAAAACAATTTTTAGATATGTTTTCAAAAAAGATTCTTTTGGGCATTCTGCTGCTATCATCCGTGTTGAGATCACAATCCTATGTAGGTTTCTTGGAAGATAATTATAGTGGTGTCCATGGCATCATATCCAACCCAGCTAGCATAGCGGATTCGAAACTTAAAATGGACATAAACCTCATCGGGGCCAGTAGTTTTTTTGGGAATGATTATATCGGCTTGGATCTTGTTGATGCGTTCAGTGATTTCAAAAACACCTTTGACACCGCGGAGACATTTCCTTCCACAGACAATTTTCTTGCATGGAACCTTGATATAATGGGGCCTTCCGTAATGTTCAGCATCAATGATAAACAATCATTGGCCATTTTCACAAGAGGCAGGGGCTTCTTCAACCTATACGACGCCAACGGAAATCTTTTGGAAAAAGAAGGTGGCTTTGATGAGAGTGAAGACTTTAGCATAGAGGAAGGGGACATATCGGGTACGCTGAATGCATGGACCGAGATAGGAGCCAGTTATGCACTTGTGTTATGGAACAATGGGGAAAACTTCATCAAGGGAGGGCTTTCCCTAAAATATTTACAGAGCCTTGGCAATGTCTATATCAAAGGTTATGACCTTACAGTCGACTACAATGCTGACAACCGGGAAGTTACGACAACCGGGGAAATTCTTTTTACTGACACCGGGGCATTGGACAACGATGGCCGTGCCGGTGATTTTTATGACTTCAACGGGGGGAACGGCATTGGTGCCGATATTGGCTTCATCTATGAATGGAGACCAGACCATGTCCGGTATACAAAAACAAATAGTGATGGCAAGCCTATTCAAGACCGAAGGGCCAACAAATATGTGCTAAAGGTAGGTGCATCCGTGACAGATATCGGAAAAATAACGGATTCTGAAGGAAGACAACAAAGGTACGACCTGAACAAGACCCAGGATGTGGACAACTTTGATGGTGATGTGCTTGACGAGGCACTGGCAGACAACTTCAATCTGATAAGTGAATCCAGATCATCCCACTATACCTTGCCGACCGCGCTTCACACCAATGTGGATTGGAATGTTCACCATAAGCTATATCTGAACTTCAACGCAGACATTTCCGTGACTGCAAAAGCCAACATCAATACGGCCCAAATTGTAAACCAATATAGACTCACTCCTCGATATGAAAGCACATGGTTTTCCATATACTCTCCCTTTGGCCTTTTGGAAGGTGGTGGTTTTCAATGGGGTACTGGACTCAGATTGGGACCCATATATCTCGGGTCGGGGTCTGTCCTATCTTCTCTCTTAAGTGACAATTCAAAGGCTGTAGACCTATATGCAGGGGTCAAGATACCCGTTTATCAGAACAAACTGAAGGATAAAGATGCGGATGGGTTGTTGGACGAAGAGGATGGCTGTCCCGATGTCGCAGGTCCGATCGAGAACAACGGGTGTCCATGGCAGGACACAGATGGGGACGGTGTACTCGACAAGGACGATGAGTGCCCCAGCGAGGTGGGACCACAGGAAAACAATGGCTGTCCATGGCCTGATACCGATAGGGATGGAATTCTGGACAAAGATGACAATTGCCCAGATACCCCAGGGCCATCTGAACTCCATGGCTGTCCAGACACTGACGGGGATGGCATCATCGACCAAAACGATCGCTGTCCTGAAATCCCGGGGAGCATTGAGCACAAGGGATGTCCTGATTCAGACGGCGACACCTTGGTGGATATTGATGACGAATGCCCCTCCATCGCAGGTCCTGTGAGCAATAAAGGTTGTCCGGAAGTCACTCAAGAAGTCCAGAAACAATTGAACGACTATGCCAAGACCATTCTTTTTGATACCGGCAAAGCAACCATCAAAACGGAATCTGTATCAGTAATGGTGGACATCATCCAAATCCTAAACGAATATCCAAATGCCAAGTTCACCGTGGAGGGACATACCGATAGTGTGGGATCCAATGATAGCAACCAAAAACTATCCGAATCCAGGGCGAATTCAGTGAGGGATTTCTTGATCAATGAAGGAATAGCAGGCAATAGGCTCACGGCCATTGGTTATGGTGAAGAAAAACCCATCGCCTCGAATGCGACAAGTGCCGGTAAGAGACAAAACAGACGAGTGGAAATAAACCTTATAAAATAACCATCCTTCCCATATTTTATAATCAATGTAAGAACTAGGTTTGGTGTAACTCTTTAGTTCTTCGATAACAGAGATGGTTCGGCCGCCAAGATTATCTTGGCGGCTTTTTTTAAATCACTCTAAGTTTCAATTAAGAATAACAAGATAAATCCTACAAAAATTCACCTCTTGAAAGCGGTCGGATTTTTCATCCGTTGATCCATTCCCATCATCCATCAATTGTAACCCATCACAGGTGAATTGGGACACTGAACATACCTAGATTGTCCCTTAATTTATATTACCAAATCTATTTTCTTGCCATGCCCCAGCAAGAAAATACCATTAAAACCTGCTATTATGACAAAATTTCTACTTAGCTATTTTTTTCTAACATTGAAATTATTTCAAGTGTTAAAGGAGTCTAATAAAAAAAATAAGCATCGGAATGCTTTGGTCGTTTACTCCAAAACTGCAAAATGGTCAATTACTCTTTTTCTATTTTTTTTATGTGGACAAACATTTTCGCAGGACAACGAAGTGGACACTTGGTTCAGGGCTGGTAAAGGTGTGAATTCATCAACGAACGGAATCAATCTTTATGATCCAAATCCACTTCCCCCAATGGATGGAACACCGGTCAGTACCTGGTATGACATTGTATACTTTTCAGAACAAAATGCCATTCCCAATCCATTGCCAGCAAATTACCCTCTAAGTCCACTGGGAACACCTTCGGGTTTCGACTATAATCAACCTAACAGTGGTCCATACGCCCTATATCTAACCCCAACAGGTTCCATTCCGGGTTTACCAATTTTACGAAGAAACAGCACCGATAATATCAATTTCAATCCTGTTGTACAATTCAATGGTAGTGGTGACGGACAGGCCTTACACTTTAGGATGGTCAACCGTAACGATATTACAGTTTTTGTGGTTTTCAAAGCGTTGGGTGCTGGAAACTCCGCAGAGACACAACGTTTACTTTTTGGTGGAGACGTGGATATACAACATGACTCCTTCAACCCCAGTAATTGGAAAACCAATCTTTCATTGGGAGTATCGGATGGAAATAATTTCTCCATAGGCAGAACATGGAAGGGTGACGGGGGAATAGGATATTTTGCAAGTGGCAATATTAATCTACTAGGAGAACCTGCCATAGGAACATTCGTCAGAGCGGCCGCTATTGGTTCTGAAACCTTAACAACCTATGCCAATGGAATATTGGATATTTTCCAAGTAAGGAACCATGCCCTAGCAGGTAATGAACTTTTCGAGTTTCATCGCTTGGGAAAACATTTTAACAGCAATGATTCGAATAGGAACCTTACAGGTGATATTGCCGAAATACTTGTTGCCGATGTTGCTTTAGATGCCAATGCCATACAAAAAGTTGAAAGCTATCTTGCTATTAAATATGGTATTACCCTAAATACAGGGGGCGCTTTGGGAAGCATAAATGGAAATGATGGCTATAACTACATCGCTGCGGATGGAACTATCATCTGGCAGGTGGACCCAACTTACAAACACGACATCGCAGGTATTGGTAAAGATAGATATCGGGACAACAATGTAAACCCAGCGGTTCCTGACCTACGCTTTAACCAAGACCAGCGAATATCAAAAAGTGTCAACGCAGATGCAATTGTTACCATTTCCACAAACAATAACTTCAGTAGCGACAACATAGATCTGTCAAGAAATCAAATAGATGGGTCTTCTCCTTTTGACTATTATCATAACTACTTAATATGGGGAAACAACAACGCCACCATTAATGAAATAGTATCAGAATTACCTATTGGAATCAATTCAAGGATCGGCCGTGAATGGAGGACCCAAGCAGTGAGATCAGTTGGTGCTACAGCAATCAGCAATGTCAGTGTCCGTATCGACCTTTCCGGTTCGGACATATTGAACAATGGAGATTGCGGTTTGAAACTATTGATAGATACAGATGAAGACGGGGATTTCACTACAGGCCCCATCACCATGATAGATGTTACAAGCGTGGACATGGCAGGCAACGCCTATTTTGATAATGTCAACTTTGAACATCGGGATGTATTCACTGTAGGTTTTGGAGACACAGAACCTCCCACAGCAACAGATCCTGATCCGATTACTGTTTGCGATAACGTGCCCGTACCTGATGCATCAGTAGTGGACGATGAGGACGATAATTGTGCAGTGGACACCGTGGAACATCTAGCAGACACCTCCGATGGACTTTCAAATCCTGAAACCATATCCCGGACCTACAGGGTCACGGATACATCAGGAAATTTTGTGGATGTCACCCAAACCATCTATGTATATATCTCTCCTGATATTGATGATATATTGGATCAAGAGGTATGTGATTCATACATACTACCTGCCATCACGGGCAGTAACTTGACCGGCAACGAAGCCTATTACTCAGGGAGCGGAGGCACTGGCACACAATTTGCCCCGGGAGATAACATTAGTTTATCCGGAACCTATTATATCTATGATGAGACAGGTACAACTCCCAATTGCTTTGATGAAGAAACTTTCACTGTTACAGTAAATGTTTCCCCAGTAGCACCGATCGCCAACAATCTGACATTCTGTTATACCGACAGTCCCACTGGAGCTGACCTTGTGCCCGCCATCTCTGCCACAATCACATGGTACAGCGATGCAGGACTTACCTCCGTTGTGGCACCCGATGACCCACTCTTATCACAGGACTACCATGTCACCCAGACCATCAACGGCTGCGAAGGGCCAGCAACAACCATAACTGTGACCATAAACAGCACCCCTCCCGTGCCCACCATAACCGTCACACCCGAGGACTGCTCCTCCCCCGCCACCAATGTCGTGGACAACCATGACGCCAACCTGGCCTATACCTCCATACCGGCGGGGCTCAGCGTCGACGCAAGCGGAAACATCACCGGGGGCACCGACGGCACAGACTATGTCATCACCGCAACCAACCCACAGGG
>NZ_JAUZVW010000020.1:0-26516 GCF_033441575.1 Flagellimonas baculiformis | reverse complement strand
CAGACCCCCTCTTTTCAACATCATAATCTCAATAGATATAATCTATAAAACAAATCTAAAGGCCGTCCCTTGTCCGAGAAATAGTTTGCGAGCTTATCTTTCGAAAACTATTGGAATAAATATTTAATCCACAACATTAGTTAAATATCTGCGCTGCCGAAACGAAAAAAACTCTCGCCTTTTGTCCAGGGAACACCCTATTGGTGATGTGCTACAAGGGTAAATTAAAAGGGATATATTCATAAAAGTTCCGAGCTTATCCTTTGACCGTGCAAAACCTTCTTTGCAACATTGTCATTTTCACATAATGATCTGTCAAAAAATCGTAGGCTTTTAAGAGTTCATAAAGCTAGAGATCTTCTTGTGGGTTATGATTGGATTTGCTCCCTCGCTCCTTGCGACCATGGCACCAACGGCACATCCAAAATCAATGGCCTTTTGTGGCCCTTCACCTGATAACAGTTTATACAGCACCGAGGCAAGGAAAGAATCCCCTGACCCTACGGTGTCGACCACTTTGACACGATAACCGCTATTGTAAAAGAATTCTCCCTTATGATAGATTACAGCTCCATATGCACCCTTTGTCACACAAATGGTTTCCGTATTCGTCAATAGCGAGAGTCTGGCTATGGTACGTTCCATGGAATTAAATTTTATATCCAGATAGCCAGCGACTTCAAACAGTTCATCATCGTTGAACTTAATAAAATTTGATTTAATCAAGAGATCCACTATAATGTCCCTTGTATAATGTGGAACTCTCAAATTAACATCAAACACTTTGTATCCCGCTACGGCCATCAAGGCCTTCAGGGTTGACCGTGATTGTCCGTCCCTACAAGCTAAGCTACCAAAAATAAAGATGTCGGATGTCTTGACCTGGTCCAATCCATTTTTTGACAATGGGACCTTATCCCATGCCACTGGGTATGCAATATCATAAGAGGCAATACCCTTATCGTTCAAGACCACATTTACCTCGCCTGTCCGGAATTCATCGTTGACTCCAATACAACAAGTGTCCACTCCAATACCATTTAGGTATCCCATAAGTTTTTTACCATTGCCATCATTTCCAATGGCACTGATTATGCCTACTTCAACCCCATAGGATTGCAATCTGGACGCCACATTTAAGGGAGCTCCCCCAATCCTGGAATATGTAGGGAAATTATCAAACAAAACCTCACCAAAGCAAATTGCTTTCAATACACTCATAACTAATAAAATTAAAGAGTGAGGGCATGACGCCCCCACCTTAAAAACTAACTAAACTCTATTCCTTTTTATCTTGAAGCCCTTATCATGGGTCAAATGGTCATTCCTTCAAGAGATAGTAATAAACCGTTGCTTGATATAGACTCCTATTTTGCTCATTTTTTCCCCATTTCTTGGGTTTATATCTTTCAAGGGTAGCTCTAAATGAAGTTCTGAAAGGCACATTATCGGCCAGGTGAAAACGGTTGACCACAGTAATTCCATTTCCATCAATTGGAGTCTGGGGTTGGTTGGCAAAAGAACTCTCAAAAGTTGGAAAGGGAGGTTCGGCGGACCAGGCATATCCGATGTAATCCTCACTGCCCGTTCCAAAGGTGGAAGGAAACATTTCTCCATCCACATAAAATTTCTCATCACCTTCTCCCCACCACCAATCTATATTCTTTTTGTCCCATTTTCCATACCACCAAGAGGATGCTTTTTGTTCTGGCTCCTCCCATTCATTTTGAATTTGCAGCGTAATCCCACAATACCTACCGATTCCATTGACATCCAAAAAAGTCCACTCCAAATTACGATCATCCACGCGCGCCCTGGGACGACTACTTTGTTCAATTTGGTCCACATTAATGTGTCCCCAACCATCGGAGGATAGGTCATTGATCACGATTTGGGCAGATTTACCCTTAAAATCCGAAACATCCCAAGAATTCCAATACAGGGTTTCGATGTCATTTCCAGTAGCGGTTCGAACAACCTTCCCTCCTACCAAAAGGGAAACATTTACCTTGTCCAGGTCACTACCGCCCCCGACCAAGAGATTGATAAAGTCCTTGGAAATCTTAAATTTTGATGACTTCAGCGTACCAATGGCCTCATCACCATTTTGAAAAGAATTTACATAACCCTTGCCCAAATATCCTTCCACTGGGCTTTGACGGCCATAACTCTCCATTGCTGCCGGGCCGCTTCCAAAGGCATCGCCTTCCACGGTCCATCCTTGGTACGAAAGACCTTCAAAATCAAAAACCACTTGAGCGTCAGCTGTTATTATCGGCACTAATTGTTCATTATCGGCTAAGTAGCTACTATGGAACCTAAGGGGATTGACTTTATTTTCAATTTCCTCGGACTGCTCAAGATATAAGGTAAAGGAAATGGGCAGTTCACCTTTGTTTTCAAAAACCAATTCCGCCTTTTTGGTGTAGGGCATGACCCAATTGGAATACAGCCTATTTCCGATTACCCCAACGGGTTGGGCCCGAAAAGGATTCAATGCTTCACCCGTCCCAAAAAAAAGTCCCATGGGGGAATGGACCGCAGAAGGGTACTTGTCATCCCATGAAAAATTCATCCAAATATTTTTCAAGGCATTGTCTTTGTTCAATCTCTCCAATTCGACCTCCATTCGCTTGATGGCTCCACTGCCGGTAAGGTTCAATACCCGCTTCCGCTCGCCTGGCCCCAAAGAGACGGATAACCGCTGTCCTTTCCTATCATCATTTTTAGCCAGATATCCTCTTTTTCCCAAAAGTCTATCTGTTTCCGCCAATGCGATTCTCTCTTCATTGGTATAATTGCCATCAAAGGAATCAACTCTTTGGTTCTTTGGAAGATTCGAACATATAATGTGGTAATAGGCCCCCCAATCACCGGTAAACGTGATCTTGCAATGCTTTTGATAGGGAATCGGAATAAAACTGTTCCTCCCTCTGGACAATGTTTTGACCAACTCGGGAAAGTTCATTGGTGGGATATCCTCTTCAAAAGTCTCAAAAAAAGCCCTGAAAGGTTTATCAATGATGGGGTTCTTTTGTCCATCTATATATATCTTGATATGACCTTCCTTGGCAAGGGCAGACCAGAACCGCCATATGACACCAGGCCCATCAGCCTCAAATACCACAAGTTCATCTCCCTCCTTTCGGATAAATCCGTCTCCATCACCATTTGCTCCCCACGACACATATTTTTGTTGTAGCGTATCATATTTGGAAGAACGATCGTAACTGGAAAAGGTAGCCGTTTTTTCAGCTGGATCAGGAACAAAGGTCAATTGTTCCTGATCATGTAGCCTTTTCAACAAATCCGTATAGGAGAGCTGTTGTGAGCTTCCCAAGATAGGTAGAAGAAAGGCCATCCATACAACCAATATGCCATAGGTAGACCTCAACCAGTAGAATTTTATTTGAGCGTTAACGAGTATCATTTATCAATGAATTATTTCTGCTGGTGCAATTCAATATTATCGAGATCCCATCTGTTCAACTTTTTGATATGGACCGTACCCCCTTCAGTGAAGAATTCAATATCGGTACTGTTGGCATCTGGATATATCTTGGTGCTTATGACGGTTTCACCATCATTTCCAAAAACCTCAACACTGGAACGATCCACAAAAATGTGCAGTTTCACGATTTCTGTTTTTCTCATGGGACCTGAACTGACCATGGGAAACAATCCTGAAAAATCAACTTTTCCACTTTGGGTCCTATCTACGTTAAGCTCTTGGCTGTCCACATCATAAAAAATGGTTGTTTCCTGGTCTCCCCCTTTCCCTATTTTGACACCAAACTTCTTGCTCTTGATCTCATTAAATTCAACCTCCAATTCATAAACATTCTTACTTGGCTGTAATTTGGAAGGACGCCATACACCTTCTATGGTATTTGGGGAAACCTTAACCTGTTTTTTTCTTAGGCTTTTTAACTCCTCAATAGGGTGCTGTACCAGTCGTATTCCTTCGGCAAATGTCTTCAATTTCAGCTCTCTTGGAATGGATTGGAGTCCCCTTAAAGGTTCAGATGCCACATACCTCCAACTGCCCATCCAACCTGTCCAAACAATTCTATCCTCATTTGGCCCATAATTATTCCAGGCTCTGGCGGCAAAAAAGTCAGGACCATAATCAAACCAAAAGGATTTTTCACGTTCTCTTTGGTAAGCACGATCACTCTGCATAATATGATCCACATAGATATAACCCGCTTCATCGGTCTTTGCATCTACAGCTTGAATGGACGCTTGTTTACCAACAAATTCAGATACGTTCCAGGACTTCCATTGGAGTCCCCCGGAATTATTTCCACTTTGCGATCGGACAATTTGGCCATCCACAATCAAATTGATGGACACCTCGTCAGGGTAGTACCCTCCCCCTATCAAGAAATTCATGAACTCCTTTTCTATCTCGAAAGTTGGGGAGGTAACTTTTCCGACCGAACTGGCTTTATTATGGAAACTGTTCAGGAACAATTTACCCTGTTGCCCCATGATGGCACCTTGTTGAAAAAGGGCCCTATCCGAGGGGGACTCCAAAAATGCATCGCCCTCCATGTTCCATCCATCAAGGCCATTCTCAAAATCAAAAAGCACCTCCCCATGTACTTCATTGTCAAATGCCATCAGGTCCTCTCGAAACCCTTCATCGAGGACAAAACGTTTTCCATCAAAATGTCCAATAAAATATTGCCCTGACAAAGGCTGTACACTGATGGTCAAGACCCATCTGGTATCTTTAGGGTCGCCATCAACCGGCAACTCGAACAGATCTACACATTCCCATACCCCGGCTTTGGCACCCCATGGGCCAAAATCGCTGAGAAAGTCCCAATCGATCAAGTTATCCGACTCAAAGAATTTGATTTTTGGAACATCCGCCCATCCAATGGCCATGATCCACTTCTGGCTAGGAGGATACCAAAATACTTTGGGGTCCCTGAATTCCCGTGAACCAATATCCAAAACGGGAAATTTGTCCAACCGTTTCCAACTTCTAACACTGTCCAGGCTATAAGCCAAACCTATGACCTGTGTGTTCCACGGTTCAACTTGGTTGTGCCATAGGGATATAAATGGTGGATTCTCCGGGGTTCCCAGACCACTTGTATTGTCCTTGTCATATACGATAGTTCCTGAACCACCAAGTTGTGTCATACTTTGACGAATGGAATCCTTCACCTTGGTAGGCGTCGAAGCATCCCATAACAATCGTCTGTTTTCGGTCCTCCGTCTTCCATAATCCGTAAATTTCCAATGCACAAAATCCTTACTCTTGGCAACTCCCCAATTATTATAATAATAGCCATCAAAATAGTAAAGACCAGTTGGGTCACCTGAAGGGTAAAAATGATATGCAGGGTCAAACTGTCCATTCTTGTCCTGGCCGTATGATGCATTTATAAGACAGTACAATAGGCCAAAAACGATGCTAAGTTTTTTCATAATTTTTTCTAATCTCTTGATTTATTGTTTGTAGGCTCAGCATATTGCCATTCTATGGATTTCATTGGCCAAATACTCAGTTGATCGATGTTGTCCTGGAGCTCAAATCCCATGAGTTCAATTCCTTGGGCATCGTCTTCCGTAAAATAAATCCTGTCGGTAATGGAAGTCCTCTCATCAACATAAATTTCTATCATCGATCTGTCCAAAAAAATATGAAGTTTGATTTTTTCCCCATCCTTGGCCAGGGGTGCCTTAAGTGCTTCGAAACGGCGTTCAGGTTGTTCCTGTATTTTATCGAACACGACCGAATTTGTCTCTGGTTCATAATAAACCATTGCTTGTGGGTTCTTGTCCTTGGATTGGCGGACAATTATCCCCCTTTTGATATTCTCCTTAGTGAACTCCAATTCAATCTCAAATTGGGATCCCCGCACTTTTATTAAACTGTCCTTTATAGCTGAATAAGTACAATTTTCACAGTCGATGGTAGGTTCCATCCGAAGGTCCTTGAGTTCTTCAATAGGGGCAAATTGTAATGCACCATCATCCCCCAGCCATAGGTTTATTGGCAGACCGGCATTATGTGCCCATCCCATGTCGAAGGTATCGGTACGTCCATATTTTCCCTGGGCTATGGAAAAAACAATCGACCTATTGGTTTTCGGATCCACCAATCCACTTGGACCTGTAAACCCAAAATTGCCATAATCCATCAACCTAGGTTCATCATCATCCGGAACAAACTTTTTACTATTCTTATCGAATTCACCGATCCAATAAAAAACCTCAACATCCGCTTCGTTTCTGATGGGCAAGACCATGAAAACATATTTATCCGTTTTATTACCTGAACTATCGGGTAATGGCAATAAGACGGGCAATTCCCAGACACCTCCCAAAAATGGGTACTTTTCAATATCGCTGATATAGACCGGATGAAGATGCTTCCATGAGCGCATATTGGAAGATTCAAATAGGGCTGCTGTTCCTCCTTTTTCTGCAATCCCGGTTCCGACCATCATATAATACATATCATCGACCTTAAAGACATAAGGATCCCGGAACTCCCGATGCAGATACATCGCAGGTTTATCCACTATCAACCCGGTTTTGTCCCATTGGATTAAGTTACGGTCATCTTTATCCCTGGGGTATGCCGTGGATACATATTGATTTTCATGCTTGTTATCATTCCCCGCCGTGTAAAATAAGTACGGGGTATCATCAGGACCTACATAGGCCGATCCTGACCAAATACCATCGGGGTCGACATCTCCCTTCTCAGGTGCCAGTGCAATATCGGCGTGTTTCCAATAGACCATGTCATCACTCACCCAATGGCCCCAGTGAATCTGGCCCCAATAGGGCCCGAACGGATTGTGTTGGTAAAATAAGTGGTATTTGCCCTTGTAATAAATTGGGGCATGGGGCTCGTTCATCCAATGTGCAGGTGCCATGGCATGGTAGCCGGGACGGAACCCATCTTTTAGCTTGGAATAATCCAATCGTAAACTCTCTACGAGTCCATCCACACTTCGTGGCTTATATCCGGCCAGGGAATTGCCCGCGGTCCATTGGCGAATATTCAACTCATCCAATAACCCACTGATCATGTTAAACTTGAATTTTCTCCCAAAACCACTGGCATTGGAATTCCTTCCTATGGTCAATTGGTAATCCGTAGCGGTAAAACTATCCTCTAAATCCTTTATGTCCAGGGATTCTTCCAGGACTTGCTCGCCATTTCTTGCAATCTGTATTGATTTCCCATTATAGCTTATTTGAATAAAGTTCCATTCATTTTTTTTCACAAACAAAGAATCGTTGGTAAACCGTTTTTTTCCTAAAGATGATTGGAACTGTAAAGCAAGCTGGCCATGTTTCAACAGGCCTACTTTAAAACCTAGGGAATCGGTCACTGAAGTATAGTCCACGATGGCGGATAGTTTATTGTCAACAGCACTATCAAAGGCCCGTGGTGCCAACCAAAAGCTGAGTTCGAACGTTTCCGGTAACCTAAAGTCCTGTAGTTCCATATAGGTGGAATACCCGTCAAAAAGAAGGGAACCTCCCTGACCAATATTTTTCCAAAGAAAATGTGGTTTTTCGTCCGTAAGGCTATAGGGAGCATTGTACAATTGCACTTCATGCTGCGCCGCAAATTCCTTCCACCAGGATTCCCCGTTGAAGGAAAGGTGCAGTTCCTGAGCCTGAAGGGCAAAAGGAAGGGTAACCAAATACAGTAAGGCCCTAATAAAAATCTTCATTTGTGTTCTGTTTTCAATTTTAATATGGTATCGGTAAATTAATGTGAGGGCTCACGGCCATGGAATGATTCCAATAAAGTTTACCCAATTGCCATTGGAAAAAGAACGGGGTTTCCCCCGTTCCTTCCACTAAACAAACTACAGTTACCTGCTACTCAAATAATCAATACTATTTTTATATATTTTTTCCACGTTGCTCAAATAGGGGTTGTCCCGGTCATCGTTCATGCTCCATTCCATGCCCCCGATGCCTATGGTAATGATATACCCTTCAAATCTTTCAAATGGGTTCCAGACAATGATTCCTGCGGCAGTCTGCGCCTCAATGGTATGGTCCCAAATGGCAATGGGCTCCGCATTGTACAAGGAATTGAAGGTTGCATAGGGTGCGTTCGTAAAAGATCCCAGGTTCCAAAGGGCATTGTGGTCTTCTTTGTATCCTGGGTCGATGACATAGGCCAAATTGGTATCGAAGAACTCCAGACCGTTCGAAATGATATTGGACAAGGAAGAACCACTGAAGCCGATGCCCCAACTATCGGGGTTTGATCCACCGGCACCTGTACCAATGATGGTCCTCAATCCAGAGGTGTCCCTTCCAAGTTCCTCGACCAGACCTGTACCCAAAAGCCCGGCCACGATCTTACCTCCTTGAACGTAAAATTTTGAAATCACATTCAACCGTTCCAAGACGGCATCCGGTTGGTCGGAAGAACCCACTTGATCATGTACATAGACCAAAACGTTGACACCTTCCAAGGCTTCTTCGGTCAGCCCTTCATAGGGGATATAGACATAGTCATCCCCATAGGTTTCCTCGGTCCACAATGCAGCTGCTTTTACGTCATCATCAGAGATATCAGCGATGGTTGCACCATCCCCCAAAAAGGCTATTTTAGAAGGCAATAGGGTTGCACTGATACGATAGACCCTTTCGGAATCACCATTGTCTACGGTGATTTCGTTCGGTTCGTTCAGGTCCAGCATCGAACCACTGGCTGGGGTCAAGCTGACCCCTTCGGGAACGGATGCCTCAAAGAGTACCGAGGTCAAATCGGTGTTTCCAGCCAGACTCACCTTTATCTTCCCGGCCAAATGGTCTATCTCGGCACTTTTGCTGTTCAAACTTGCACTTTCAATGATGTTGAGAGTTGAAGGACCATCCATATAATTTTCCCTTTCTTCACAGGATAGCAATCCCGTGAGAACCATCATGAATGCAATGACTTTATAAACGATTATGTTCTTCATTTCTCTTAATTTAGTAGGTAATCAATTGCATTTGCATGTAAACGATGGATATTATCCTGAAAATCGTTGACTGCCCCATTATTATCTTCCATACTCCATTCCAACCAACCACCGGTATTCAAAATCATGGTTCCTTGGTACTCTCCTTGAGGTTTAAACTCGGCAAGGCCAATACCACATCCTCTGGAGTCCAACCACTCATACCACCTGATCAAAACACTATTGGTAGCGGCTTCAAATTCCAAGGCTCTTTCTTCGCTGCATTGGGCCTCCGTGAACAACCCGTTATATGAAGCTGCGCCAAAATCGATTCCAAAATTCCTATCCTCCTTGTACCTCGCATTGTTCATAGGATAATAATCCGTACCTCCTTGATCCAAACCAGCTAAAAGGGGATGGTTCTGGGATTCAGATGGACTGGGTACCGTATAGGTGCCCCTCAATCCCCATGCATCGAAGTTTTCTCCTCCGACAACACCGGTATTACCGCCTTCATTGGTGAACACCGTTCCCCCTATATTGATCCGGCCGATATCATCCAAAAGGTTAATGGCAAAACCTTCCACCATTAGGTTTCCTCCCGCTTTATAATAATCGGTTATGATATCCACCTTTTCAGGCGCCAAACCGCCATCAGGCATTTCCTGGGTATCCACATTGTCCCAATACAGTAGGATCAATTCTGTACTCTCTAGGTCGGTACTGGTCAATGAACCGGCCTTTAAATAGACAAAATCCTCTGCATAGTTCGCCTTTAACCAAAGAGCTGCTGCCTTAGTATCGGGCTCCGATATACTTTCCAAACAATCTGCCCCACATATAAAGGCAATCTTATTAGACGAAGCAATTATTCTTGCATTGACCGAATAGGTTTTTGTTAAGCCTTCCACATTGGTCACCGTATAGTCAATCGATCCCGAGGTAAAATCCTGTGATATGCCAGAATCCGGTGAAACACTTGACCCTTCGGTCAATTCGATTATCGGGGTAATCGCGGAAACATCAGTTCCTGCGGGAAAATCCAAATTGATCACTGAAGAAGCATTATCAATGATCCCTGTGACACTACATATATCCTCACCCGTTTTCATGCTAGTAATCAATGGCTTAGGCGATTGGCTTACCGTTACAAAGTAGGATTTGCCCGTAAAGCCATCGTTTGACAAAACCGTAAATTTGACCGGATTGCTAAAATCCTGTGCCACACCCGATTGGGGAGAGGCGGTTGTACCTCCTGGGATTGTATACTGTGGCACCAAAGCCTTAATGTTTGCCTCACTGCCCACATTGACCACAATGCTCCCGTTTTCCTGATCGATGACCCCTTCATTTTCTCCAATGGAAAACGTGGTGATCATGGGGTCCCCATAGGCACTAATGGTGGCTGTATATTGACGGGACGCTCCGTTGTTTGTAATATTGAAAACAACCGGACCACCGGAAAAATCAATGGTACTGCCTGAAGATGGATCCACTGTGGCACCGTCCGGCACGGACAATTCAACGGCCAGATTACTGATGTCCATACCGGCGGCCAAGGTCAAAGTAATGGTTCCCGTTGTATGGTTTATGGCAGCGGCCTGTCCATTGATTTCGAAAGATCGGATGATGGCACTGGTGTAATCGGGCACATTATCCTCGAAGGTAATGTCATCATTACAGCCCAAGGCCACCGTCAATAATGCTCCTAGAAAGAACAGGAGACTTCTTTTGATATAATTTGAATGATTTTTCATCTGTGTTTTTTTAATTGGTTAACTATTAATACCCTGAACGCTGTGAATAGACACCACCTGAGGCATCAATTTCAATTTGGGGAATGGGAAGGAATTCATCCCTTCCTGCTGTAAAGGAAGCACCACTGTAATAGGGTCTTTTACCGCTTTCGGCAAGCATATAGTCATTGATCCAATTTGCGGCTTCGCCCCATCGTACCAGATCATAAAAATGGTGCCCCTCATTGTGCAGTTCCAAACGTCTCTCCATGCGCAACGCCTTCCTAGCATAGGCTTGGGTCACCCCCGTTGTAGGGTAAAGTTCAATGGAGTAATTAGCGGCGGGGTTGCTCGGATCATTAAAATCATAGACCCTAGGGGAGTTCTTTGCCCTAGTACGTATTTGGTTGATAATGGTCATTCCCGTCTCCACATCATTGAGTTCGATAGCGGCCTCGGCTTTCCAGAGCATGACATCACTTATTTTTATCAAAGGCCAATCCAGTGCCCCCTTGGCCCAAGGAAACCCGCCCGAGGACCTTAAATCCGAATAAGGATCGATTTGGTTTTTCTTCCTTACGTAATAACCGTAGGTGGCAATGTCCCTGTTCCAGTTGTCCTGCATGGGCATGCCTTCCCATTTTTTCCATGTGATCCCCGGCCTTCCAATGGAATGGTCCAACCTCGGGTCCACAGGAGTGGTAATATCCCTGGGATCCAGATCGGAGTTGTTATAAGTGTCCAATAAGGGAAGTCCGGCATCATCAACTTTAAACGCATTGACGATGTTCTGGGAAGGTTTGTCAAAGTCATCACCATTGAGATAGGGATGATTGGTATCGTCAGCGGGAGAATCCGGAGAGTTCAAAAGGTTGCCGAAATCCAGATTACCATATTCCGAACCATCATTGATCGAGTATTGAATCGCAAAGACATTCTCCTCGTTGGCATATCCCGGTGTGGAATATAGCTTTTCCATATCCTCTACCAATCTATAGGGTCCCGCCAATACAATATTGGAGTTCGTGATCACTTGCTGCCACTCCCCTTGGAATAATTTTGTCTTGGCCAGATAGGCATGGGCCACCAATTTATTGACCCTACCCAGGTCGGGTTGTGTTTCAGGCAATACAGGGATCGCAGCATTGAGGTCCTCCTCAATTTTGCCCCATAGAAAATCCTCATCGAACGAATTCTCAATATTGGGCACCTCTTCAACAGGAGTGTTTTCGTCCAAATAGACAAATGACCCATAGTTTTTCATGGCCTCAAAATAGAAATGGGCCCTGAGTACACGTAATTCGGCCAATCTTACCTCTGCATTGGGGAAATCAGAAGCATTCGCAATAGTGGTCATTGCGCTATTGATCCTAAATATGCCAAAATAAATCGCCCTCCAAAGGTTATATACGTTTTCCGATGAAGGAAACACTTGATGGATTTCCAGGGCGTGCATGCCCCCTCCGGGGTTGTCCCCTACGCCACCACCGCCTTTGTAAGCATCGCCACTTCTGATATCCGAGAAGCACCAATTTGACGGTGCGTGGTCAAATGGCCAATTATCCCTAGTTTCACCTGTATTGTACCTATAATCCAAGGTACTGTAAGCACTTACCACCAACTGCTCCAGATCTAGGTTATCCTCAGATATTACATTCTCAGGACTTACATCCAAATAATCTTCCGAACATGATGCCAAAGACAGGATAGCTATGGACATCATTAGTATTCTTATATTTTTTTTCATCTTTTTAGAATTGTAGATTAAACCCGAGACTAAAAGTTTTCGTGTGCGGATAGACACCCATACCGGCAATACCGATACCTGTCCTGCTCAATCCGGGTACTTCATAATCAAATCCCGTGAAGGGTGTGATATTGATCAAATTTTCAGCCTGGATATAGACCCTTGCCATTTTTATGCCCAGTTTGCTGGTCACTTCAGGATCAAAATTGTAAGCAAGGTTGACATTCTTGAGTCTAAAGAAAGACCCATCCTCCACAAAATAGGTCGATGGTCTTTTTTGATCATTGGAATCTGTCGTACTCAAGGCCGGAATGGTTGAATTTGCATTGCTCGGGGACCAAGCATCCAGGGTATTCAACCCATGGTTGAAACCGAAATAAGGAAAATCCAACAGTTCCCTTTGGGCATTGTACATGTCGTTCCCCTGTCTCCCATCAAAGAATAGCGTGAAATCCCATCGTTTGTAGGATGCGGAAAGATTTATACCATACGTGAAATCCGGGTGGGGATTACCGATGATCGTTCTGTCATCCTGATCAATGACCCCATCACCGTTAAGGTCCCTGTACCGAATGTTTCCAAGTGCCTTCCCGGTCTGTTCAGCATGTACCGCAACTTCCTCGGGAGTTCTGAAAATCCCATCGGCCACATATCCGAAATAAGAACCTATGGGATGTCCGACACCCGTATAGGACACACCCTGTAAAATGAAATTCTCTGAATTACTGATACTTGTAATCTCATTTTTATAGGCAGAAAAAGTTAGGTCAACTCCAAATTTAAAATCTTGGATAGGACTCGATGAATAACCAAGTAAGATGTCCAATCCCCGGTTGACCATGTCACCTGCATTAAAGAAGAGGGTACTTCCAGCTTCACCAAGTACAGAAGGTTGAATCGTCTGCAATAACAGGTCCGATGTGGTTTTCTCATAGACATCGACGACCAAGTTTATGCGATTGTCGAACAGGTTGGCATCCAATCCAATGTTGGTTTGATAGGACTGCTCCCATTTAAGATCTGGATTACCTACTTGATTGGGCGATACTCCTATGGATATACCTCCATTTCCACCACCTGACAAATCGTAGTTACTGTTTTCCACAGCGGTTTGGTAAATCGAATACTGTGCATATTCCAGAATATCCGCATTTCCATTACCTCCCCAAGACGCCCTTAACTTTAAGTTGTTAAAAACATTTGATTCATTCAGAAAGTTTTCATTGGACAAGGTCCAACCAACGGACGCTGTTGGGAAGACCCCATATCTATTGTTTCGCCCAAATCTTGAACTTCCGTCCCTACGAACACTTGCAGACGCATAATATTTGTCCGAATAATCATAGGATACCTTGGCGAACATGGACTCACGTTTACTATCGGCCCCGATACCGTATGCGTCCAACAGGGAATTATCCGCAATGATATCATACTGATCGATATTCTCGAAATCCACCTTGGTTCCCATGGGCACCTGAATCCTTTTAAAGTCGTTGTCCTGGTCCTTCTCATAGGTTTCATGTCCCACAAAAGCATTTACTGTGTGGTTGCCAAAATCCTTGTTGAAACGTAATAAATTGGTGAATATATAAGTATCAGAAACATTCCTGTTTCTTGCAAAACGCTGGTAATTTTGGCCATCCTCAATAAATATATTTCCCAAAATGCTTCCATTCTGGTTAAAGGAGGCCGTTTGCTCATTATACTTATAGCTGTTATGGTCAAAATTAAACTTGGATGAGAAGGTAAGCCCATCCACAATATTGATATCGGCATATACATTTCCAAAGGTTCGCCATGTTTTTTGGACATTGTCCTTGTTGATGTAAAGGATGGCCAAGGGATTCCATTTATCCTGCAAACCAGCTCCAGTTGGTCCTCCATAAGTCCCATCTTCACCATAAACTGGAATCAAAGGGTTTTGCAATAGGGCATCTTCCATAGAATTTGACCTCACTTCCCTAAAGTTTGCAACCGTTAAATTCTCTCCGATGGTCAACCTATTCTTGAAAAGATTGACACTGGAGTTGAGTCTTAAAGTGATTCTTTCATAAAAAGTATGTGAGATGATACCATCATCTTTTGCGTGTCCGAATCCGGAGAATACCTTAAACTTCTCAGAAGCATAGGAATATCCCAGATCGGTTGTGGTAGAAATTGAATTACCTGTGATGACATCCACCCAATCCGTATCGGAAACCCTTAAATTATTGTTTGCATCCAAGAATTCAGGCAAGGGTGTTCCCGGGGTATATACGAGGCTACCGGCGACAACAGGAACACCTCCTTGTGCTGCATACCTCACATCCAGCCAATCCTGTGCGTTCAATACATTGAAATTCTCCCGTATCGTGTTCAGGGTGACCCTAGAATCCAAGGTCAATCTGCTCGTCCCGCTTTTCGCCTGTTTGGTTGTTACCACAATGACCCCCCTTGCAGCTTCTGTTCCATAAATCCCCGCAGAAGCAGCGTCCTTTAGGATTTGAATGCTCTCCACATCATTGGGGTTCAATCCTGCAGGGTTATTTGTCTGTACCCCGTCAATTACCCACAACGGGCCGGTTCCTCCAAAAACGGAGGTCAGACCCCGTATTGAAATCTGGGTGTCATTCCCCCCGGGGACCCCTGATGACGTTAAATTAAGTCCGGGGACCCTGGATTGTAGCTTTGATATTACATTGGGCGTGGATACGGTATTGAGTTCATCCACATCGACCACAGTGATCGCACCTGTGATATCCTTCTTTTTTTCCGTGGTGTATCCCGTAATCACAACGGCATCCAACTGAAAAGTATCTTCCTGAAGTACCACGTCATAATTCGCCCCCTGGGCCACAGCTATTTCCACGGGCCTAAAACCAACATAGGAAATAACAAGGGTTTCCCCATAGTCGGCATCTATCTGGTAATTCCCGTCAAAATCGGTTTGTGTACCTCTGTTTGTCCCTTGGACCAACACCGTGGCACCCAGAAGCGGCAATCCATCACTTTCTGAAGTGACCTTGCCTCTGACGGTCACTTCTTGGGCAAATGAAAGCCCAACAGTGAACATCAGACATATATAAATTAGTTTATTCATTTAGTTAAAATTTTAGTTTGATTTCAGTTAATTTCAGTTTATCATGTTAGTTATCCCATAGGCCAATGAATTAGTTAATTATCAATGATATTATAGATGGTCACGTTTGCTGTCGCAGTTCCCCCGGCTACAAAAAGATCGACACCGTTGGCATTCCCTGAAGTCGGAAAAAAGCGTCCTGTAAAATGGGATTTGTCATTTATGAAGACCTCCAATACGGATCCATCCACAAAAACCCTGAGGTTGATGGTCGATCCAGGTTCAATGGTATAGGCACCTTTCCTCACATCCTTCCTAACCCTTTGATCTGAGGAGGCATTGGAGGCATCAACTACCCATTCTTGATTGACCATATCATAATACACCTTGTACAACTCCTCATTGTCAGGGGTTTTGCCCAAAATAAATCCGATTAAATCGGCATCTCCGGTTTCTATTGTAGCTGACATTTCAAAATGACGGCCTGAATAGCCGTTCAAATAATCAGCGCCACCTTCGGTAAGGGCAATCCCATTGAACTGTTGCTGCTCTCCCCTTAGTCCTGTTAAATCAGGATGTGGACTTATGATGATATCATCTGTGGCGTTCAAGGTCCAAACCTGTGGCAGGCTGAACAAATTGGCCCATCCCTGCTCCATTTGAAATTGTGGACCTACTTCGTCCGGAATAATTCCAATGGCCGTAATATTCCCAGCATTGTCGGTGGTGACCGTAGGGGACAGAAACCCATTGACAACCTCCAATTTTTTTGCCTCCGCAAAATCAGGGATAAATTTCCCATCCACAAAATCCCCGATCCAGTAAGTAGTTACCGCAGGTGTATTGTCCGGGGTTTTTTGGACCAATAACATTTCCTTTCCGTTGGGAAATTCATAGATTACTGGCATTTCCCAAAACTGGCCTTCCCCTTCATTTTTCTGTCCCTGGTAAGCGATACCCCCATAGGTCCAGTTTTCAAAATCCGTACTACTGTAGTAAACAACATTTGCCCCTATGCTGGCTATGCCACTACCTATGACCATATGGTATTCTCCATCCTTATGCCATACGAATGGATCACGAAAATCCATATCCACATCCGAAGGAGCCATTGCAATAACAGGATTGTCCACATTTTTGATCAAGGTTTGGTAATTATCTTGGGAAATGGCGGTTCCAATTCCTGCCTTTATTCCATCCACCCCGGTATAGACAACGGCTGGAGTACCATCCTCAAGAATGACTGAGCAGCCGGACCATATCCCATAATGGTCCCAACCTTCGGTTGGCCAGAGGACGGCATTCTGTTCTTCCCAATGGATAAGGTCAGGGCTGGTGAGATGTCCCCAATTTTGTTGGGCAATACCCAAAAAAACATCGTTTTTCTGGTAGAACATGTGATAGGCATTTCCTTGGTACACCAATCCATAGGACTCATTGGCCCAGCCATAATCTGGAATTGGATGGTATCTGGGCCTGTTCGTATCCTCGGAATAATCCATCCCATAGTTGAAATTGACTTGATCTGGTGCCGTATAATTGGCCGAAATCTGTGCAACATTTTGTTGTGTGGCCTCCCCCGCATAAACCTTTATCTCATCAATGCTCCCAGAAAAATAATCCACATCATATATTCCCATCTTTTCACCATTGGTGTTCTTACCGATTTTTACCGGGATGGTAGTGGCAGCCCATGATATCTCACCTGAGGGGACAACCACGGTCTTAAGGGCCACCTTGTTCAAATAAATAATCAAATAAGACTTTTCTGCACTGAGCCCGACCACTACATGGTTCCATTCGTTTCTATCGAGACTTTCGGTAGTGACCTGTTCCTGTGCCACACCATTGATATGGTATTTTACCACTATTTGACCGAACTTATTGATGGCCAAACTCAGTCCTGAATTGGCTCCCGGTGAAGTCATTGCCAAAATTCCCGCTGTACCCACTGGGTATGATTTGGGTGCGGCCCAGACCGATACAATCAAATTTTTGTTGGGCATCAGGTTTGTAGGCAGTTCACCCACGACTTGATTGGACAGGCCGTCAAAAAATAGGCTTTGTCCCTTTACCCCTGTCATTCGGCTAATATGGTTTCCCTCGATCCCGAAAGAATTTCCGGTATGGACTTCCTTGGTGTCCGTTCCAGAAGACTCATCCATCTTAAATTCGTAAACCTCCCGTAATTCGTTCACTGGCTCTGGATCTGGATCGGGTACCGGCTTTGTTTCATCCTTACTACACGAAATGCATCCTGATATGGAGAACAGGGTAAAGGCAATGCTTAACAGTTGGGTGATCTTACTCTTCATTTTTCGACGTATTTACTTCACTCAATGTGAATTTGTCCAAGGATATACCTTCTGGGTTGACGACTTTGAATTCTGAGAACCCAGAGTTGGGAAATACCTGGGTGGTCATGACGTATTCCCCATCATTAATGAATATTTCAATAGAAGAAGCATCTATGGCCAATTGTAAGGACAACTTGTCCCGATTCCCAATAGCCATTGTTTGATGGGATGTCTCCTTATAGGGGTCACTGAATTCCGAACTACCTGCCTGTCCCCGATCCACAGAAAATATTCCGGTGTCCTTTTCATATTTTATAATATAGCTATCCCCACTTGGATTGGACAATTCAAGTTGTAGAGAATCCTTGAAGGTCGCCTCAAGGGAAATAAAGCTCTCGGACAGGTTTCCAAAAGTAAAATCCGTAGGATAAGTACCGCTGATCCTATCAGCAGATACAGGAGAAGTTTCTTTCTTAAAGGTCTCGATCAATTGACTCTTGAGCAGGTATCCTTGACCATTTTTAACCAAATGGAGCTCTCTGGGCAGGGTCATGGCAGAGCGCCATTTTTCGGTCGGTGTCTTAGTGGCATAATTCCAGTTGCTCATCCATCCGATCAGGATACGTTTTTGGTCCGGAGTATTGTTATATGTCACTCCGGCATAATTGTCTGTGCCGTAATCGAGCCATTGGCTTTTCTTTTGGTCGGTTGTAAAAGTGGTCCCATCATACTCCCCTACGAAATAGCGTGTCCCTGACCCGCCATTCGGGGCACTTTCTCCTCCATGGCTGACTATGAGTACCCATTTTTCCTCTTCTGCACCCTCAACATTCAGTTGAAAAAGATCCGGACATTCCCAAACACCTAGGGGTGGATTGTCATCGAACCCAAATTTGCTGTTCAAAGCCCAATCCTTTAGATCTTCCGATTCATAGAATTGTATATGATCTTTGGCCGCCAAGACCATTTGCCATTTGGATTTTTGGTCGTTCCAGAATACTTTGGGATCCCTAAAATCCTTGATACCGGGGTTTTGGACTACCGGATTCCCTGCATACTTGGTCCATGTTTCACCACCATCGGTACTATAGGCGATACCTTGTGTCTGATAGCTATCACTTCCATTGTTCTCCTTTTTGGGATCATGATATGTGAAAATGGCGACCATGGCATTTTTTCCAAAGCCCGCTGTATTGTTTTTGTCCACGACCGCACTTCCTGAAAATATGTAACCCAGACTATCGGGGTATAGCGCAATGGGCAGATGCTCCCAATCGAGTAGGTCCTTACTCTTGGCATGGCCCCAATGCATAGGGCCCCATACCGTATCATCAGGATAATGTTGATAAAAAAGATGGTAATATCCATTGTGGTATACGAGGCCGTTGGGATCGTTCATCCAATTTGTCTTTGGGGTAAAATGAAACTGGGGGCGATATTTTTCCACTGTTATTTCTTTTTCAATCTCTTGGTTCAAGGTCACAAGCTCATTTTGGTCTTTTTGAGCCTTCTTACAACTACCGATTAGCAACACTAGGACCATGGAGATGTATTTCGCTTTTTTTGTCATTGATTTTTTTTGTTTGGTTATTAATTTCTGGCTTGATTCTTCTAGGGACACCCCTTTCGTCTCTGGCATAATAAAGGCTACAAAAAGCAATTGCAGTACCATCATAAAAGCAAAAAAGGCAAATACGGCCCCTGCTCCAACGACGGAGAACAATACTGGGATAAGTGACGGAATAATTGCGGCAAGTACCCAATGGACAGAACTCCCAAAGGATTGCCCTGAACTTCTTAGGTGATTGGGAAATATCTCAGAGATAAAAACCCAAATGACTGCCCCCTGACCAATGGCATGCGAGGCAATGAAGAGAAAAAGAAAAATGGGCACCGCAAGGCCCGTCCATTCAAGGAAAAAGGCACAGGATACCAAGGTCAACGATATAATATATCCCACCGAACCGAAATACATCAATTGTTTTCTGCCCAGCCTATCGATCAAGTAGACCCCCAACAACGTGAATACCAAATTGGTGATGCCTATACCGATACTGCTTAACAAGGCTGTGCTTTCGCCAAGACCAGCTTCCTCAAAAATTCGTGGAGCGTAGTACAAAAAAGCATTGATTCCTGAGAATTGATTAAAAAAGGCAATGAGAAAGGCCAAAATCAATGGAAACCTGTATTTTTTGTCAAAAATGGTCTCAAGTCTGGTAGTATTGTCCTTATCCTCCTGGATTTTCAACATCAATGCCTCTGCATCCCTATCGGGATCAATACGTTGGAGCACCTCTCGAGCCTCATGAGTTCTAAACTTTGACAATAGCCACCTTGGACTCTTGGGTACACTCAGCACGAATAGGGTGTAAATTATCGCGGGAATGGCCTCCACACCCATCATCCATCTCCAGTCGTTCTCTCCAATGCCATTCAACAAAAAATTGGAGAAGAATGCGATTAAGATTCCAAAAACGATATTAAATTGGTAGAGGCCTACAAGTTTGCCCCGATCCTTTGGAGGCGCGATTTCGGAAATATAGGCCGGAGCTGCAATGGTTGATGCTCCAACACCTATACCACCGATCAATCTGAAAATGGCAAATATATAGGGGTCATTTGCAAGTGCGGAACCCAACGCTGAGATGGTATACAACACCCCTATCCAAAGCAATGTATTTTTACGTCCTATCCTATCGGTGGGTATACCTCCAAAAATCGCTCCGATTATTGTTCCCCATAGTGCAGTGGCCATCACGACCATTCCATGGAAAACATCAGATGAGCCCCAAAGCGCCTGTAGTTTTTTATCGGCCCCTGAAATGACCACTGTGTCAAAACCAAAAAGGAAACCTGCCAGAGCTGCCGTGGTGGCCCACACCCAAATTTTTTTCATATCGATTTATCTATTGCATTTTTGCTAATGTATTCGCAATAAAATGATATTGATATTACTGATGTTTCAGTTTTTTACGTTTTTGTTAAGAAAGCGTTATTTTATTGTACTATTTTGATTTACAGCACTTTGATTAAAAATCTTAATATAACCAGAGGTCAAGACTTTAGAAATTGTAACCGGAATTTGCACAGACGTTACATCTATGGGAAGGTTGGGAAGGTAAACGCTTAAGTTTGGGATGATTTTCTAAAGGCTCCAGGGGAATTTCCGAACTTGTTCTTAAACGAAGTGGAAAAATAACTAGGGCTGGCAAATCCGGAAGCATACGCCACCTCGGAAATGGGAAGGGACGTATTTTCCAACATGGACTTCGCCTTTTCCAATCGGATATCACTGATATAATCACTAATGCTGATTCCGAAGATCGCCTTGACTTTTCGGTATAACTGTACCCTTGAAACATTGAGGTTATCTGCCAATGCCTCAACGGAAAATTCGGTGTCATCAATATTATCCATGATACTCTGATTCAGTTGATCGATGAATTTTTGTTCCAGGTTACCATAATTGCCCGTACCCTCTATTTTATAAAAATTATTGGTATAGTATAAGCGTAGCTTTTCGCGATTGTATAGCATTGATTTGATGGACTGGATCAAAATAGCATAACTAAAGGGTTTGGTCAGATATAGGTCTGCACCGGACTGAAGGCCCTTTAAATAGGACTCCTTGTTATCCAAGGCGGTCAGCATGATGGTCGGTATGTGGGAGGTCTTCAGATCATTCTTCAAAATCGTGCAGATTTCAAATCCGCTCATTTCAGGCAAATTGACATCGCACAAAATGATATCCGGGACAAACTCGAATGCCTTTTCAATGGCATCTGTTCCATTGGACATGATGATATCGTAATCATCCATCAACTTGTGTCTAAGAAACATTGAAAGTTCCTTATTATCCTCAACAATGAGTATGGAATATTTTTCCATATTCGACCCTAGTACATTCTCAGAGACATTGCTCTCAATAACAGTTTCGGAAGCAAAATCGGGAATCGCCGATTCTTCCAGTTCCACATAATCAATGATGTGATCTTCATTAAAATGTGTATTTCCCTTAAAAAGGGTAATAATGAACTCAGTCCCTTTATGCGATTTCACTTCAATTTTCCCCAAATGAAGTTCAATGAATTGTTTGCTCAGGTGCAAACCGATCCCCGAACTGTTTTTCCTATTATTGGAACCCTTAAAAAATGGATCAAATACATTCTTTATTTCCTTTTCGGGGATTCCTATCCCATTATCCTTGATATGGATATTGACCTCATTGCCCTCTTCGTTATCCTTGATGAAAATAGTGATCCAACCATTGTCCGGTGTAAACTTGAATGCATTGGAAAGAAGGTTGAAGAAAACCTTATCCATTAAATTTCGATCAATAAAAAGTTCCAGATCCTTGTTATTGCTATCAATGGCAAACTTGATGCCCCTCTTTTTGGCTTCGCGGGCAAATTCAGCATGGATATTTTTTGTAAACACAAAAATATTGGTAATGGAGGCCCTAATATTGAAGGTTTTATCCTCTGCCTTTCTAAAATCCAACAGGTTGTTCATAAGCCTTAACAATCGGTTGGAATTGGTATGGATAAGTTCCAGTTCGTTCATTGCCCTCGGTTTGTCTACCATGGAATCCGCCAAGGAATCCACTGCACTCATGATCAGGGTCAGTGGTGTTTTGAATTCATGGGATAGTCCTGTAAAGAAATTGAGCTTGGCCTCGTTGCTCTCTTTCACCTCCTTGGCTATTTTTTCAATCTGATTTCGCTGTACCGTAATTTTTTGGTTGATGACCTCCAATTGCCTATTCTTTTTTCTAATGGTAAAAATTGAATAAATGCTATAAAGGGCAAGGATGAGCACAACCCCAAACAGGACCAGTGTAATCTGCAGTAATTTACTTTGGGCATAATAGCGCTCTTCTTGTTCCTTAATAGCTGCGGTCTGCTTTTCAAGATCTGCCTGTTGGTCATTGATCTTATCAAATTGGTTTTTCATGATATCGGCATTCCTACGGTTGATCACAGTAGTACCGAGGAGATTTTCTTTGGCAACTTCTTCTCCTTTTACGAGTTTTACGGCCAGCTGCAAGGCTTCTGAACCCCCGGTGGGGTACAAAATTGATGCCTCCAATATTCCAGTGCGTACCAAGTTTATTCCCCCTTCATCTCCGTTTAGACCATCAACCCCAATAAACTTGATTTGACCTTCCATACCCTTTTGTCGTGCTACCCGCCATGCCTGATAGGCCATAAGATCGTTGAATGCATATACATAATCAATCCCATCGCTTCCCAGGGAATCCAATACTTTTGAAAATCTATCCTTGGGGGTCCCGTCAATATTACCTTTGATACTTAAAACAAGGTCAATGTTCCGGTGACCATCAACAACCTGATGGAAGCCCAAACTTCTTTCGATGACCGGGGACGAATTATCACTTCCCTTAATTTCAAGAACTTTGGTCGGTCCATTGGCAGCGGAAACAATATAATTACCGACATCTCGACCCACTTCCAGATTATCCCCCCCAACAAATGTGGAAAACCTATCGGTACTGACTTTCCGATCAATTAATACCACCGGAATCCCAGAGTTATAGGCCCGTTCAATAACCGGAACAATGGAATTGGGTTCCAATGGAGAGACAATAATGGCGTCATATCCTTCATCAATCATTTGATTGATATCCTCAATCTGTTTATTGGTATTATAATTCGAGGAGAAAATGGTGAGTTCCACACCGCTCTGTAATGATGCCTCTACCTCCATGCTATGGTTCATAGCCTTTCGCCATTCATGATCACTGATACATTGGGAGAATCCCACTCGGATAATATCCTGATTATCGGTATTTATGCAGGAACACCAAAGAATACCAAAAAAACAAAGGAGTAGCCTGAATACAATATTCTTGTTCAAATTCATTGTAAATATCATAGAGGTAAAATTAACCAAAGTTTCATAACCCAGCTTGCTTGCGAACCATGGCATTTGCAAACCATTTAAAAAACAAAAATGAATTTTGGAAAATGAGTTATGACTTTGGACCTACCTATAATTTAAGAATCTCTTTTCTTTCAACTAGACGTACTTTAAATGGAAGTGCTGGAGATGGTATACCACACTCGCCGGATAAAATTAGGCATCTTCAAAACTAACATAAAAATCTGACTTTCAAATCGGTAATGGCAAATATTGGAAGTCTCAAATTTTCCGTCTTTAATGGTCTCTACCAACCGGCTCATCCAATTTGCCCCATAAAATTCAAGTCCCCAACATGTTTCTAAGCCCCTGCATGTCCTTGCTGATCTTTTGTTCCAGTACCCTTGCGTAGCCTTGGGTCGTGGTAATCTTTGTATGGCCCAACATCTTGGACACCGTTTCAATTGGCACACCATTGGAAAGTGTGACCGTAGTGGCAAAGGTATGCCTTGCAGAGTGGAAGGTCAGATGTTTTCTAATACCTAGTTCTGTAGTGATTTCCTTAAGATAGGCGTTTACCTTTTGATTGGAGTACACCGGAAGGAGCTGTCCCTCTTCTGTACCTGGAAAGTCCTTATATCGCTCCAATATATCTCCTGCGGGGCCCAAAAGTGGTATCCGCACAGGCTGGGCATTCTTTTCCCTTTGGGTAAAGATCCATTTCCCCCCGTCAATGCCCCTAAGGATATTTCCTTCCCTTAGTTTTCGGACATCACTATAGGATAGACCGGTGTAACATGCAAACACAAAAACGTCCCGAACGATGGACTGGCCCTGTTTTTCCAAATGCCCATTGGCCAGGATATCCAATTCGAACTCGTCCAAGTAGGAAGAACGGTGTTTGTGGAACTTGAGCCTATATCTTGCAAAGGGATGGCGGTCCAACCATTCCAGGTCCATGGCAAGCCCCATTAACTTTTTGAGGCGCTCCAAATGTTTCATCACTCCATTGTTGTTCAATTTGTTGTTCCCCTGCAGTGGTGGAGAGTTCCACAGGTACTGCTCAAAATCGATTATAAAACCATATTTGAGCTGCTTCAGGTAGATGTCACAGGATTTGTGATGGTCCTTGAGGAAACGTTTCAAATACTTTTCAGTGGTAAAGTAGTTTTTAAGGGTCCCTGCCTTTAAGGTCCCCTTCATATTGGAGTTATGGAATCGGACAAGTTCCATCAGTGACCTATATTCGGGGTCTTGACCGACGAACCTGTTTTTGACCATGGCCGGGCTGACCAGCTCATATTCCCTGCAAAGCCCCTCGTATATTAGGCTAAGCTCATGTTGGGTACGGTCCAAAAAGGTGTTCAGCTCCTTCTCCGAATGGTTGTCCAGGGCCGTTCTTTTGTGGATTTGGTCCCAATAGGTAACCAAGGTCTGTTTTTTAAGGCTGACCTCTGCCCTTTTTCCGTTGATCAAGATACGTGCATAGATGGGTGCATGTTCCCCTTTTTGTTTGGCCATATTGAGCCAGAACAATACTTTAAAATTGTTTGAAGTGCGCATGGTTCCTCACTTTTTGTTGAACGATCGTTTTTTGCGAAAGTCGGATCAAAGCGAAAGTCAGATCCATGCCGGTTACCAAGGTAGAAAATTTATGGTGCCTCAAAAAAGGTAACCAAAAAGGTAACTTTTTAACAGTTTTTAACAGAATCAAATGAAATCAAGGAAAAAGTAAATCCTTGATTTTCATTTGATTTAGCTTTTTTTGGTGACCTTTGTAGGCCACCTTGTCGGGATGACTGGATTCGAACCAGCGACCACACGCACCCCATGCGTGTACGCTACCAGACTGCGCCACATCCCGAAATTCTGATAATCAAATAGTTAAATCTATTTTAACCTTAAAAATCGACTTTTGATTTGTGCAAAAAATGCTCATTTTCACTCTTTTTAAGTATATTTATGTGCAAATCTTGTGCAAATTTCAAAAGCTATGTTACAAGCCGAAATTTTTATTGACACCAGAAGGAAAGCCAAAAAGGGCTATCCAATCAAGCTGCAAATATACTGTACTTTATCTCAACAACGCAAGTACATCCATACCAAATTATATCAAAGTAGTAAAACCAAAAAAACACCCGAAGCACAAGAAGCTTTATCAAAGCTACTTATGAGATTGGAACCTCTTAAAGAACTTCCACTAAATGAAGCCTTTCCCCTACTCCAAGAAGAGGGCGATTTGGAAATCTTAGCGATGAAGCAAAAGCTTGAAAAGCACATTGCCTTTGTGGATTTCTACGATTTCACCGAAAAATTGATTGGTGAAAAGGAGATTATGAATATGGATACAAAGGCATTCAAGGATGCCATTAGGGAGGCAAAGAATTTCATGGGAGATAAACCTTTTGGGCTTAATGATATCACCTACAATTGGGCTAAATCCTTCCAATTGCACAAAATGAAAAAAGGTACTGGTCCAGGAGGAATAAGTTACTATTTAAGAACCATCCGAACCATCCACAATGAAGCCATAAAAAGGGATATTGGAATTAAAGACACCAAACCATTTAAGGGCCTCATTACAAATACTGTCAGTGAAGAACACGAACAAAAACAATGGAGTATTGAGGATGTGAAAAAGCTTCAGAAATTTGAACATTCAAGAGCAACAGACACCAATAAGGCCAACATGAAGCGAACAATTGACATTTTTATGTTTCAAATTGCAATTGGGGGACATGACCTAGTTGACGTAGCAAATCTCAAATGGTCTAATATGGAAACGCCGGACATAGTATACCACCCTCGCCGGTTCAAAGTGACCATAGCTGGCCGGACGAAAGTGACCCACCT